>SCUC01000092.1 GCA_004322375.1 Bacteroidota bacterium | reverse complement strand
TGTGTGTTTCCATTACTCTTGTGAGATTGGACATGTCTTTCACATTCATGTAATGAGCCGCAAGATGGATTGTGGCGAGATAATATCCCTCCGGCGAAACCACGCGTGTGTCCTGGAAGCTTTCCGTGCGATGGATATTTTCTTCTACCGTGGAGTTGAGATAAAACCAGGGGAGGCTCGTAAGCGCCATCGTTACGGTTGCCATCTGCACGCTTTTTAAAGCAATGGAACTATTCTCAAGAAACACGAATACGATGGAAGATAACGAAACGACGAACATTAACGAAGCAACAATATCCCAATCTTTTGCCATACCCAAATCAAACTTAGCAACAGCAATAAACAAGAGGAGCGGAATCACGGCAATGAACATCATGAGCGTTAATGGTTGCTGAAAGAGTTGTTGTTTCTTTGTACCGATGCTCACAACTAATAACAACAAGGAGAGCGGCGCCGTAAGAAGGAAAGCATTAAGAAGCTCGGTCAAGTGATAAACCGAGAATAGTGCATAGGCTTGATACGGCGCTTTAGCGTTTAGAATAGTGAGAAAATTTGAGTATGGGGCAAGATTGACTATTTTTCCTAGATCAAAACCGAGCGCAGCGAAGAGAGCGAAACAGAGAATCAAGATTCCCGCGATGGTAAGGAGCGTAACTTTGACGCCTTTAGAACGGACTTCAAGAAACGTTAGGTAGAGCATCATCGGAGCAAGGAACATTGTCATCATGTGAGCCAGCGCCATATAGATAAACGCGATTGCTACAATGATGAAGGGTAAACGCCGGTTACGATATAATGCTACGGCAAGGAAGAACAAAGCAAGAGCGAATAACAGTACGGCATACACTTCCACGTACCCGAAAAAAATTTGCATATACGGCATACAGGTTAAAAAAAGAAATGCCGTAAGCTGTGTTTTCGAATCCGTGAAAAAATTTTTTACGGTTAAAAAGAGGCAAAGAATAAACCCAATCCCAAGGACGATTTCACCAACAAGGAACGCAGAGAGCATCGCGGGATATTGCGTCCACTCAAACATCTGCATGATGAGCGAAAAATAATGAACAGCCATCGGAGAACGGAACATCCATAACTCTTTTGCGCCGAAGAACTCGTTATCATAGTTCTTGATGATGATGAAGCTATCGCCTAACAGGGGGACCTGAACCTGAAAGACAAACGCGCACCCGGTAAAGATTCCACACACAACAAGCAGAACAAGCCAGGGGTATTGTTCAAAATAATATGCCGCTCGGTCAAACCATGCGCTTGCAAGCTCGCTCCGAAGAAATAGAATCACTGCTATGCCCAACGCAGCATAGGCGATGAGAACGTATGAAGGCAAAAAAGCAAAGAAATTGAAGCCCCATGTCAAGCCGGACGGCACGAAATATCCTACAACGTGAATACCGATGACTGAAAAACAGACAACCATCACGGGCAGCGAGGTTGTGCGCGGCGGCTGCGATAAGGATTCTGTTACCATCGTTCACCACTCATTGTCAGCAATGATTGAGCCGTTCTGCTGCCCATTCGCGCAGCCTGTCGCAGCAGGTCAACGGCTTTTTCCTTCTCTCCTTTTTGATAATAGGCGCGGCTCATGTTTTCGTACGCGGAGATAGAGGCAGGATCAATGTTAATCGCTTTCTCGTAATACGCTATTGCAGTATCCAGTTCTGCTTTCTGAGCGAACGCATTTGCAAGATTTTGATATGCTAACGTATAGGCAGGATGTATTGCGATAGCCTGCCTGGAAAAAACAATTGCGCTATCCGGCATCTTGATATCCAGATACAGGCTGGCGAGATTATTATACGTCGCGGGGAGATGCGGATTAAGAACGATGGCGTTACGGAATTGTTCTTCTGCCTCTGTGAACATGCGACGCCGGTAATTCATCAGAGCGCGTTCGGAAAGGAAATTTGCGTATTCGACTTTTCCCCTTTCATGAAAGGAGTCAACGCGTATCCATTGTTCAAATGCTCTGTGTGTCAGTGAATCATTTCTTTCACCCGATTCATAATACGATTTTGCGAGGTTTTGTAAGCCGCGCCAATCGTTTGGATAAGCATCCGTATATCGCTTCCACACATCACTCTGTCTCTCGTATTGTTGTGTGTGATGATAAAACATGGAAATATGAAACATGGATTGATACATACCACTGGGAGAGGTGATGCGTTTATCAATAAGTGTTTCCGCCCGCTTCAATGCGGGCTCGGTAGAAGCGTTGATGAGAAACCAGGGGACTGATGCAAGCAATGTCAGTATGATGACAGTGAGCGCGATTCTTGTGCTGCTTGATATGTTCGATTGGAAAAAAATCCGAATTGCAAGGAGATTAACAAGAAAAAAGTATGAAGCCGGAATATCCCAGTCTTTTGGAAATCCCAGATCAAATTTCACAACAGCGATAAATCCAAGAAAAAGAGCCAACGATGCAATGAAGCAGGCGTTCACGATATCAATGGTAAAGAATTTCTTAATATTTATCAAGGAGAAGGCAAAGAAACAAATGGTTCCTGTTCCAAGCAGCAACAAAAGGTTGAACAGGTCAAGGAAATGATACGGTGAAAGTAAGGAGTATGCTTGAAATTGGTCTCCGGGATTTTCCGTCAAGGAAAGCCAGTGTCCATGTTCCGCCGCCTGGAAAAATCGTTCGATGTTGAAGTCCATTGCCGCAAATATTCCTACAATAAGAAGTGCGGATATCAGTAATCCGATAATGATAGACCATTTTTTTCCGCGTGTAAATTCGATATAGATGCCTAAAAGAAGAGCGGGCAGAAGGATAATATTCAGGTAATTTGCCGCATAGAGAAGCAGGTAAGCAGGAGGCACGAGATAAAAAGGAGCTTTCTTCTTCAAATGGAGGATTGCTACTAAAGTAAATAATGTCAACGTTGTGAGAACTACTGCATAGAGCTCGACATACCCGAAGAATAGCTGCATGTACGGTATGGTGAGCAAGTAGGTAAACGCGAGGGTACGCTCACGGGGTTGCTCAAATATTTCTTTTACAAGAAAGAACAGAGAGAGAATGAATATTATGCCGAGGATAATTTCACCAACCAGAAAGGCATTAAGCAGGTCAGGATATGTTGTTGTGTTGAGTGCTGATGCTATCGCATAAAAATATCCGAACGAAAGCGGAGAGCGATGGAGATACAGTGGATGGTCTCCGCTGAAGGTGTAAATAAAATTATTCAGAAGGAGGAAGCTATCGCCAAGAAGAGGGATTTTTACGCGCAACAGCAATGCGGCAAGGATAAATAACGCGCAAACGATAAGAAGAAAAAGCGCAGGACGTTTTGTCATTAACGTTGAAATCACATCGAGAAAACGTTCTGCGCGTCCTTGCCAGACTATGACCAACGACATCCCGGCGAAGAGAATCAGCATGATAAAAACATACGGTTCTAAAAAACCGGTGAAATGGAAGCCCCAGTTCAAGCTCGATGGGAAGAAAAACCCGATGGAAAGCAGGATGAGGGCGCTCGCGGCAACCGGAAAAATTATTCTTGTCGTATTCATCACAAGCAACGGAGAAGAGGTTTAATGGGGTATCCCCATTTGTCTGAGAAACTGCCGCGCTTCCCCGCTTCCGAAGCGAGCCGCTTTTGTGAGAGATGCAACATAGTTGATGCTATCGTTCAGCTTGTAATAGGTTATCGCCATGTTTTCATAGATTGATACATCTGTAGAATCTTGCCTGAGCGCGGAACCGTACCAGTACAGCGCTTCTTCCGGTTTTCCCAGATCATCGCAAGCATTGCCGAGATTGATATAGGATGGGATGAATGTCGAATCAATGTGTATCGCTTGTTTATAGATTTCCACCGCACGGGAGTTATTGCCTGCCGCGCGAAACAATACTCCCACATTATTATAGAGAGGAGCGGATGCAGGGTCAAACTCAATGGTCTTTAAGCCATACACGATGGCAGAGTCAATATTTCTTTTTTGAAAATACGATTTACTCATTTGCGCACAATACTGAAGATACTCATTTCTCATGGAATTTTTCGAAGGGTCAATAGCTATCCAGCGTTCAAAGAGTTGCAATATCTCTTCGTTGTTTGTTCCGTTTCCAAGCTGCATGGCTGAATTCGTCAATGCACGGTAGCCGCGCCAATCAGTA
>SCUC01000091.1 GCA_004322375.1 Bacteroidota bacterium | reverse complement strand
GGTCCTTTGGCATAATCCCAAGTTCGAAACCACAAACTTGAAACCTGAATCTTGAAACCTGAATCCTAAATCCGCACTCCGCAATCCGAAATTATTCTTCCCACCAGAACTTGCCGCGCGGTTTCGGGTGGTTGCCGGTTTCATCCATTGTCTGGCCGTCATACAGCCTGCCGTTGAGCATAACGTAGCGGATAGCTTCACTGTTGCGAATGTCATCTAACGGGTTTTTATCAAGCACGATGAAGTCTGCAAGCTTGCCCGGTTCGAGTGAGCCAATGTCCTTATCTAATCCGAGATAGGTCGCGCCATTGATTGTCGCGCATCGGATGGCTTCGATAGGGGTCATGCCTCCTTGCACGAACATCCAGAGCTCCCAGTGCGCGCCGAGTCCTTGCAGCTGCCCGTGCGCGCCAAGACAAACTTTTGCTCCCGCTTTTGCCGCAACGTTAGCCGCTTTTGCATTTTCGATATAATTCCAATCGTCTTCGGCAGCCATCATGCGTCTGCGCGAGCGGGCGTCAATTATTTCGCGCGGCGTGAAGCGAAGCAGGCGTTCATTTTCCCACACGTTGGTTTTCATGTACCAGTAATTTTCTCCCCACAATCCGCCGTAGCTGACAATCAATGTTGGCGTATAATATGTTTCGCTTTTTGAAAGCAGCGTTGTCGCATCTTTGTAGAGAGGAGAAACAGGAAGCGAGTGTTCAATTCCTGTATGCCCATCCAGAATCATTGACATATTCCAGAAAAAGGTAGAGCCGCCTTCCGGCACGACCATCATCTTGAGCTCGCGCGCCGCTTCGATAATTTGCTGTCGTTGTTCGCGCCGCGGCTGGTTGTAGCTTTTCACGGAAAACGCTCCGACTGCCTTCAGCCTTCTCAGGTGCGATTTTGCATCGTCGAGACTATTGACAATCGCTTTGAACGGAGCTTCCGCGCCATACAGAATCGCTCCTGTTGAGTAAATACGCGGTCCTACTAACATCCCGGCTTTTTGCATTTCCGAATGATAAAACACCATCTCCGTTCCGTTGGATGGGTCGTGCGTAGTCGTAACGCCAAAGGCAAGATTGGTATAATATTGCCAATGCGTTTGCGCTGTTATTCCGCTGCTTGCCGTGCCGATATGCGCGTGAACGTCAATCATGCCCGGCATGATATATTTTCCGTTTACATCAATTGTCTGAACTCCTGCCGGTATGGTTACGCCGGAAGCCGCGCCAATTTCTTTGATTCGATTTTTCTCGATGAGAATTGTAGCGTTCGAGATTACTTCATCCCCTTTCGATGTGATAACTATCGCGCCTGTTAAGGCAAGTGAACCGTTCGGTACATCGGTCGGGTACGAGAAGCCGATGTTTATTCCAACCGTGTCCGGTTTTTCCTGTACGCTGTCTTTCGCTCCCTCGACAAACTTAAATGTGTTTGTCAGGTCGCGAGTGAACAGTTCCGGACCGAGTGTCCAGTATAATGTTTTACTATCCGCAGACCAGTTGGGATATGTTCCCGCATCGCGTGATATTTTTTTGATTGGATATTCGGACGTATTTGGTCCGATGCTTACAGGTTGACCTATTTTTGGAAATACAGCTATATACGCATTGAACCGTTCCACAAGGGCAATCCACTTTTCATCCGGCGATTGGACAATCACGTCGGCATTATCGGAGGTGAGATGCACGCGGCGTTCTTCGCCTTTCATGCCGACGCTGATGAGCGCAGATTTATCTCCTTCACCTGATTGCAAGAAAATCCGTTCACCCGATTTATTAAACACCGGGTTGGAGCCTTCTTCCGTGATGAGCATAGCCGTTCCGCCATCGGACGGAAGCCAGTAAATACCCCGCTCGCTCGAATAGGTATCGCCGCGAAGGTTATCACCACCGGTTCGCCGGAACACAATCTTTTTTCCATCGGGCGAGAATGAAGGCTCGGCATAATGTCCGGTTCTTGTCGTTAACCGCGTTTGGCTTTTGCCGTCAGTTTTTATTTTCCAGACCGCTCCTTTTTCCACGTCATTCCATGTTGTGTAGGTAATCCATTTCCCGTCGGGAGAGAAAGCAGGAAATAATTCAAATCTCGTATCATCGTTCGTCAATCGTTTTGGCGTTCCCTCAGGCAATGAACGCATCCAGAGTTTCCCTATTGCGCCATACACAACGGATTTTTTATCGGGGGAGACTGTTGCCCACCGGAGCATCTTCACATCAAATTGTTCAGGAGAGACCTCCTGCGGGAAACGTACCGCTTGAGTAATGGTTTGCTTCACATGAACGTTGAACGGAATTTGCGTCGCTTCTTTGGTTTGAATGTTGATGCTCCAGATTTTTCCTTTTGCGGAGATGACGATATTCTTGCCATCGGGAGTCCAGGAGAATCCCGGATGCACGCCAAAGAGCGCCCATGTTTCTTGCGCGTCGCGATTTAAGTTATCATAGATAGGAGTCTCTTTTCCTGACTCAATGTCATAAAGGTACAACACCGATTGCAACCGAACACGGCGCACGAAGGCAATCGTTTTTCCATCAGGAGAAACTTGCGGTCTGCACGAGCCGCCCTGTCCGTTGATAAACCGTTCGGTTTTTCCGCGCTCCATATCTAAGCGTTGGATAACGTAGATAACGCCGTACGGGTCTTTGTTGTATTGGAACCCGCCACCACCGCTCACGTCTTCACTATAATATAAATATCGTCCGTCGGGAGAGAGTGATGGCTCGCCTGCGTCTTGTTCCCAGTTGCGCCGCTTCGTCAGTTGCAGCCCATCGCCGCCGCCGATGTGATACATCCACATTTCACCTGCGCCGAGTGAACGCGTGTTGCGGTAATGTTTTCGCGCGACAAGGTATTGCCCGTCCTTCGACCAGACTGCATTATTGGTTTGGCGGTCTTTTTCTTTGGTAAGCTGTTTCGGATTCTTCCCGTCTATGTCTGTAATCCAGATGTTATCGCACCCGTCGCGGTCACTGGTGAACGAAAGCTTCTTACCGTCGGGACTGAACCGCGGCTGTACTTCATACGCGGGACCACCCGCGAGCAGCGTTGCAGTTCCTCCCGTTATCGGCATGATATAAATATCGCCGAGCAAATCAAAAACGAGCTGCTTGCCGTCGGGACTTACATCAACGGCAATCCATGTTCCTTCATCCGTATCGAATTCAATATCGGACGCGGGACCATGCTTGGCGTTGACATCCCACTTTTCCTCCTTTTTTCCGTTATCCTTCTTTGTGGTATCTACCTTAGAAGTAGTGTCGGGTTTGATGAGAGTATCGGGCTTGGCAACTTGCGCGCCAGCTAATGAAATGGTAAAAAGTATCGCGAGAACTAGAATAAAAGAGCGGGGCATTGAAATAATCCTTTATGTTGAAAAAACTGCCGTAAAAGATAAGTAGAATGGAGGAAGGATGCAAAAGCATTGACGATATTCGATTGAAGCATTGCCACATTGTTTTTTTCATCTGCATAGGAACGAATGTCTATTTTTGACTGTTTTCACTGACGGAGTAGTCAGTGTTCAGTATTCAGTATCCTGTGTCATCCAGCATCCCACATCCTGCATCTTGCATCTTGCATCCTACATCCTGCATCCTACATCCCGCATTCCACATCCCATATCCCGCATCCTACATCCCGCATCCTTAATCTTGTACCTCACCCCAAATTTTCGTACACTTGCATAACCAAAAAAAGGAAAGAAACCATGTTTATTCTTCTGCTTATCATTAATTTCGTTCTTTCTTTTGTCGTTTGTTATGTCCTGGCAAAGGTGTTTCAAAAACCCGTGAACAGCATTTTACAGCGATTGATTTCGGAAGAAATTTATATTGCATGGAGCAAATATATTCTCTTTGCGATTTATGTCGTTGGCATCTCCGGCGGCGTGCGGATATGGGATTTGGAGCGGTACATCACTCCCCAGACCGAGAAGAGCGTCATTTTAGAGCTCACCATGGAACGATGGGTGCTTGAGCTGTATCGAACAGTCATCGGCACGATGCAAAGCGTTGCATGGATGCTGTTGGTCTTTTTCATTTTCGCGTTGCTTGCCTATGTGATTGTGAAGGGGATGGAGTTGCGGAAACAATTGAAGCATGAATGAAAGGCAGATTTACGTATGATGATTGGAAAAGGTTCTTTCGGAATTTGAATGATGCATGGCAGTATTAGCGGGTCACCAATCTATTAAAAGCTTTAAAAGAGAATACGAATACTACTCTGCGATGGGGATGAGTAGTAGTCCGAAAACGCTTTAATAAAACGAAGAAATACAACTGTTTCAACTATAACCGAAAGATATGTTTTCATGGCTCTAACTCACCCTAAATCCCTCTCTTACAAAGAGAGGGACTTTCCGCATCCTGGCATTGATCAGCCCCTTCTCTTTGTAAGAGAAGGGGTTGGGGATGAGTTCGGTAGGTTCAACGGATGCGGGCGATTATCGAGAAAGAAATATAGAACCAATTGTTCAAAGTGGAAGAAACTTTCGCAATTACGATAATCGGTGGTTCACTATGACCTATTGGGACAGTTTCTGAAACCCATCACTAATCAGTTTTGTTTTTCATTTAATAAAAAAAAACTATGAACACTATAACAAACAAAATTGTTTTCGTACTTGCTTTCGCTGCGAGTATTTTGCTCGCCGGCTGCACCAAGCCGGAAAAGAAACTTGACATCCAAGCCTATCAGAAAGAAATCCAGCAATGGCAGCAGGAGCGTTCAACTCGGTTGCAGCGCGAAGATGGCTGGCTTACTCTCATCGGGTTGTTCTGGCTGAAGGAAGGCGAGAACAAATTCGGAAGCGATACGACGAACGAGATTGTTTTTCCTCCGGGAAAATCGCTCGGTGTTGCAGGCTCTATTTTCTTTGAGAAAGGCGCTCTTCGTATAACGGCAGAACGGGAAGCAGGAATTTTCTGCAACGATTCCGTTGTAACTGCCATGCCGATTCTCTCGGATGGAGAAGGCAAAACCGACCCGACCATCTTAAAGCTGAACACGCTGCTCTTTTACGTGATTAAGCGGGGAGAGCAGTACGGCGTTCGCTTGAAGGATAAAGAAAGCCCGGCGCGAATGAACTTCAAGGGCTTGGAGTATTTTCCGGTCGCAGAGAAATGGAGAGTGGAAGCGACGTTTGAACCCTACACTCCTGCAAAAAAGCTGGCAATACTCAATCAGGTGGGAACAACCTCGAACGATTCCTGTCCCGGCGCGCTTGCGTTTGAAGTTGACGGCAAGCAGTACCGGCTTGACGTCATCATCGAAACGCCCGGCGATAAGGAGTTTTTCATCATGTTCACCGATGAGACAAGCGGAAAGGAAACCTACGGCAACGGAAGACAGCTCTATTCCGGTTTCCCCGATGCAAACGGCAAGGTAATTTTGGATTTCAATAAAGCATATAATTGGCCCTGTGTTTTCACTCCCTTTGCCACTTGCCCCATTCCGCCGCGGCAAAACCATCTCGCCGTTCGCGTGGAAGCAGGGGAGAAGATGTATGAAGAACATTTCTGAGGGAATTGAAATTGTCTGAATCACGGATTTACACAGATTTCAAGATTTCACGGATTTTAATTCCGTGCAGTTCGCGTAATTTGTTCAATCCTTAACCACAAATGCCACTGAAACAGCACCTATATTCACAGATACATTTTCTCATTCCGTGAAATCGGTGTAATCTCCATAATCCGTGATTCAGACAATTAGGTTATGCCCGATAAAAAATCTACCATAAAAAATAACGACATCAACAGAGACCTTGGATTAGGCTCGCGCGTTACGCAGCAAAGCCAGCAACGGTTTCTCAACCGCGACGGCAGCTTTAACGTGGAGCGAACAGGGCTTCCCTTCTGGCGAACGCAAAACGCTTACCATTGGCTTCTCACAATTTCATGGACAAAATTCATTGCGCTGGTCGTTCTCTATTATTTTGTCGTTAATATCTTTTTCGCCTCGCTCTACTTGATGTTAGGAGAGGAAGCATTATTCGGCGTTGATGGAACGACAACCGCAGAACGCTTGGCGGAAACATTTTTCTTTAGCGTGCAGACCCTGGCAACTATCGGGTACGGCGCTATCAGTCCGAAAGGATTCGGAGCGAACATGCTTGTTTCCATCGAGGCGTTATTCGGCTTGCTCGGCTTTGCGCTGATAACGGGAATTCTCTTCGCCCGCTTTTCCAGGCCGCAGGCGAAAATCATCTTCAGCGAACAGGGGGTGATTGCGCCGTTCAACAATGGCGCCGCGTTCATGTTTCGCATCGCCAATGAGCGAAGCAGCCAGATAATTGAAGTTCAGCCAACGGTTTCCCTCGGCAGGTTTGAAGTGAAAGAAGGAAAACGCGTTCGCGAATTTTATACGTTATCGTTAGAGCGGAGCAAGGTAACGTTCATGCCTCTGCATTGGGTCATCGTTCACCCGATTGATGAAGCAAGTCCGTTATGGGGAGTTACGGAAGAACAATTCAAAGCATCCGACGCAGAAATTTTCGTTCTCCTTGCCGGGATAGATGAAACCTTTTCCCAAACAGTTCATGCGCGCACTTCGTATAAATCGGAAG
>SCUC01000090.1 GCA_004322375.1 Bacteroidota bacterium | reverse complement strand
CTCCTTAAACAGCTCTTTCCTGAAATTGGGCGTAGGACGGTCAAAGGCGATTGCAATATGCGCGGGGCGTAATTCCTGCATTACTTTGAAAATCATTGAAAAAAAGCCCTGTACAGCGCCTGTGGGGGTACCGTCAGAACGGGAAAGCGCCGGCATAGAATGATAGGCGCGGTGGACGATTGCCGATCCGTCAACAAGCATGAAAATTTCTTTTTTGAGGTCCTCCTGCATGTGAGTATTATAGCGTAAAGATCTAAAATTTACGATTTATTGTAGTAAAGGGGGGATTTATTTTTGTATTGCTCGGTAGAACCGGCATTTCTGCAAAAGCAGAAAGGAAAAATCCCCAGAAAAAACCTCTGTCTGATTGCGAAAAATTGGCGTGGAGCCATTAAAATGAGCGGTCGTACAAGATACCTGCGCGAACTCCGAAGCCGAATAGTACGGTTCCGAGTATTGTGAGCAGGATCCATACGGCTACAGGGTGTTGGCAGAAGCAGTCGATGATCCGCAGAACGGGGTCCCGGCAGTGCCAGAGAGTGAAACGCCGTGGTCGGCCTAGAAGTTCCATGGAAGCGCTCCCTGGGTGGTGGCCATGAGAAGCAGTAGGATCACAGCAAGAACTGCAATACCAAGCCACTCAAGAACCTTGCGGGCTGCACGTCTGACACTACGCATCGGTTGCCCCTCTTGTCTTGAGCCGCTTCGCAGCTGCTTTCTGAAGCTTTTCCAGAGAGATCGGCGGGATATCGATTCCGTGGATCGCATGAAAGCGTGGCTTCCTGGCGAAGACGACCTCGAGGACGCTGCTGAAGCAGTCTGAGACGAACTGGACGATACTTGTGAGCAAAACATTGAACTCCTGTGAACTGTGGCGAGGTTGATAAATCGCTGAAAGCGATCTGGCTTAGGGATGACTCTCTATGTCCTGCGTAAGCAAGATTCTGATGTCGCGGGCGACAAGGAGGATAAGGAAGATGACGAAGCCTATTTTGATTTTTCTCCACATGATGATTACGCCTTTCTAGCGGTGTTGTTCCTGCCCAAGTTCGAAATTCGAGCCCAAGCAGGAACAACACGTGTGTTTCCTGCAAAATGAAACTTTTGAAAGACGTGTCGCAATCAGATGTTAAAGTGCAATTGGCTCTTTGCGCACGCAAAAGCGCAAATTCCAAAGAAGGTAAAATTATAACAGAAAACTCCTTTTGATGAAACTATAAGCTAGAAAGTGGGCTTTCTTCCGAAGCGCTCTTTAGATAGACGCACTATCGCGTCTTTATTATCATTTTTAAGGTTTGGAAGAGGAAGGGTTGTTGCGGGGAAGGGCCCGGATGTCATTCCGTCAATTGAAAGTTTTATAACGGTCTCAAATTTCCCGAGAGAAACAAGGTCGTTTTCGGAGTAGGTCTCGGCAAACTCTTTTGTCAGGGAATATGCATCATGGGCACCTACAACAAAAGAGATCAAGGTTCCGGCATTTCCAAAAATTGCTCTTTGTATCTCCTCTTCCAATTGATCGCTGTACTGGTTGGCAAGTATTAGAGATAAACGGTATTTTCTAGCTTCAGACAATATTTTTATAAATGAGGTTGTTGCAAAGTTTTGAAACTCATCGACGTAAAGGAAAAAGTCACGCCGTGCGTTTTCCTGAACAAAAGAGCGGTTCATGGCGGCAAGCTGAATTTGAGTAATTATCATGGCTCCAAGAAGCGCCGCGTTGTCTTCCCCAAGCTTTCCCTGAGACAGATTAAGAATCAGGATTTTACCCTCATCCATAATTTCCTGTAGATTTATGGAAGATGTCGGGTGCCCTATGATATTTCGGATCATGCGGCTTGAGACAAACTGCCCTATTTTGTTTTGAATCGGAGAAACGGCCTCGGATTTCAGCTTGTCCGGCATTTTCTCAAATTCTCCCTCCCAAAAATTCTTAAGA
>SCUC01000013.1 GCA_004322375.1 Bacteroidota bacterium | reverse complement strand
GAATGGATTCGGATAGTTCTGTTCTAATTTAAACTGCTCAGGAATTTCTCTATCATCACTTCCGTTAATAACATCCGGCGGCGAGGGGGGTAATGATGAAATAGCTACGATTCGCGCTTTTCCTGTTCCTGTTCCCGGATTGAAGGAAAGAACAAGCTTCCCCTCCTGTGTTGAATAAACCCAATATCCCTTACCCGGATACAATGTTGAGGAAGTCGTGTACCCGTTGTTATACTCATACGGGAGTGAAATGCCTATTCCGGGAGGAATCGAGCCGATCCCGGACGATTCGACCGGGTAGGAGATTGCTCCGATAATATTCCATCCTGCCATAACATTGATTGTGTCATGAGATGTTAGTTTTCCAACGATGACAACAGTGTCAACTGCCTTCGATTTCATCCAATATCCTACGCTGTTTCTTAATGTATCGTTTGGAATATACGAAACGCCATTAAACGTATAGGCAACAGACGTCGCTGAAATAAAGGCGCTCGTTTGCAAACCATGTTGCATCTTGAGCGGAAGAGAAAGAAGATTCCAGCGTTCGCGAATTGAGTAAAGATATGTTTCATCCGGAGTCGTCGTAAATTTTCGGAACTCTGAAAAATCGCTTACACCGAGGCTATTGATTCCCCTAACTCGCCAGTAATACGTAGTTGCTTTTGCCAGCGATTGCATCTTGAGCGAAGTGCCTGCCAACGTTGAATCATTAATAATAAGGGAGGAAAAATTACTGTCGGTTGCCACTTGCAAATGATACATGGCTGTTGCAAAGGATTTATTCCATTTCAACGAAATAATCGTCGGCTGATCAGCAGCATTGCCTGACGGAGAAAATAATGACGGAACACTCGGCTGAATCCTGTGGTAAAAAAATCCCGGACTCATTGTATAATCAACAGCGTTCCCTGATGAATCAACCGCACGGACTCTTACCGATACATAGCCGCTTATTCCCGGAATATCATTGGTAGAATAGGTAAATATATTCCCTTGTCGAGATAACGGGAGGTTCGTCCATACCGTACTGGAGGAATCCTTCACGAAAAGCCTCGTTGAATCGTACCTTAGAGCTGCGTCGTCGCGTACCTCGAACGTTATTTCAGATGTAGTACCTACATTAAGTTCATCTGCGCAATATCCTTCATTAAGAATCTTGAAGCTTGTAAAATAAGGCGCGTCATGCTCTTGTTTTGTAAAGTCGCATTCCAATCTGCCTGTTGCAACACCCCATAAATCCTTAATTTTATATCTTGAATAACGAAGCTGGACTGTATATCGCTTTAAGGTAGTAATCTCTTTCTCAAAAGAGAATATAACAGAATCTTGTGCAAGTGTAACATTCCCGTACATCAATCTTCCATCTACCTTACGTTCGATGAGTCTCCACATATTAGCTTCAAAGAAACTGGAATATCCGTTTTTGTTCACCCTAAATGTAGTAGCCCCGTTATCCGTTTTCGCGGTAAGCATGAGAGCGCCATATCCCGCTTTAAGCTGAAATGGAGTTGTCACGGATGCATCAAAGGAAAC
>SCUC01000089.1 GCA_004322375.1 Bacteroidota bacterium | reverse complement strand
CGTCGGATGGCTTTCTCCGAATTTTCTGGCGCAAGCAATTTTGAACGGTCTGGATAAATTAATTTCGACTATTCCGGTAGCGAGGACTATTTACAGTTCCATTAAGGACCTCATTAAGGCATTCGGCATGGGTGAAGAAAAAGGGAGCTCGTTCCGCCAGGTGGTTCTCGTTGAGTATCCGCGTATGGGTATGTTCACGGTTGGATTCGCGACAAACGATCTTTCCGTCTCAGACAGGTCGGGAACCAACGCAATGACGAGCGTCTATATCCCGAACCCGCCCAACCCGACCTCAGGCGTTCTTGTACTGG
This sequence comes from Bacteroidota bacterium, assembly GCA_004322375.1. Classification (GTDB taxonomy): domain Bacteria; phylum Bacteroidota; class Ignavibacteria; order UBA10030; family SZUA-254; genus FW602-bin19. The sequence continues at coordinate 10,715 of SCUC01000089.1, read as the reverse complement.
TGCCTGCAGAAACGGTTCAAACATTAGATATGACTGTCGAAGAAGGATTAAAGCTTGTTCTCTCCGGCGGTATCGTAAGCTCAGGCACACTTTCAACGAAATAATATCATGGCAAAAGAAAAAGTAAAATACATTTTTATTACAGGCGGGGTCGTTTCGTCGTTAGGAAAAGGAATAGCGGCTTCCTCCATCGGGCTGTTATTAAAATCGCGCGGACTGCGTGTGACGATTCAAAAATTCGATCCCTACATTAACGTTGATCCCGGCACGATGAACCCGTTCCAGCATGGCGAAGTGTATGTCACCGACGATGGAGCGGAGACCGATCTCGACCTTGGACATTATGAGAGATTTCTCGACGAAAACATGTCGAAGGCGAACAATACGACAACAGGACAAATCTATTTCGACGTCATCAACCGCGAGCGCAAGGGGGATTACCTCGGCGAGACCGTACAGGTTGTTCCTCACATCACTGATGAAATAAAGCGGCGCATAGACGCTCTGGCGAAATCCGGCAAAGTTGACATTGTTATTACGGAAATCGGAGGCACGGTAGGGGATATTGAAAGTCTCCCCTTTCTCGAAGCTATCAGGCAGTTCATGCTTACAAAAGGAAAGAAAAACGCGATTAGCGTGCATGTAACTCTCGTGCCATACATCAAGGCTGCCGGAGAAATCAAAACAAAGCCGACCCAGCACAGCGTGAAAACGCTTTTAGAAATCGGCATCCAGCCGGACGTGCTGATTTGCCGTTCGGAACAGCCCCTCACCGAGGAAGTGCGCGAAAAAATCGCATTGTTCACCAACCTTGATGTCGAGTCTGTGGCAAGCGCGCACGATGTGGATACTATTTATGAAGTGCCCCTTCAATTTTATCACGAAGGTCTCGATGAAATTATCCTCGAAAAGCTCGACCTTACCTGTCCAAAGCCAAACCTTACTCTTTGGAAAAAATACGTTCATAATTTAAAAAATCCTGAGCGGGAAGTCACCATCGGCATTTGCGGGAAATATACAGAGCATCAGGATGCCTATAAAAGCATCGCGGAATCATTCATTCACGCAGGCGCCGCAAACAAGGCTAAGGTTCATATCAAATGGATACGTGCTGAGGATATCGAAAAAGATGGGGCAGAAAGTCACATTACAGGTTGTTCCGGCTTGCTTGTTGCCCCCGGGTTTGGTGAACGGGGTATCGAAGGAAAAATTAAGGCTATCCAGTATGTTCGCGAGAACAAAATTCCCTTTTTCGGAATTTGTCTTGGCTTGCAATGCGCAGTCATTGAGTTTGCGCGTAACGTATGCGGACTACTCCACGCGCACAGCACGGAGTTCGCTGCAACGGAACAGAATGTCATAGATATGATGCTGGAACAGAAAAAAGTTACCGCCTACGGAGGAACGATGCGCCTCGGCTCGTACCCGTGTAAAATTACAAAAGGAACGAAAACATTCACGGCATACCACAAAGAGCTTGTCAGCGAACGCCACCGCCACCGGTACGAAGTGAATAACGCGTTCAAAGAAATCCTCCAGGAACACGGAATGATGTTCGCCGGCATCTGCCCGACAAACAATTTGGTAGAAATCATCGAGCTTCCCGACCATCCCTGGTTTGTTGCCGGACAGTTTCATCCCGAGCTGCAATCGCGGGCAACCAAGCCGCACCCGTTGTTCAAGGAGTTTGTGCTGGAAGCGTTAGTGTATCAGGCAGGGAAGAAATAATTTATTGCTTCTGAATCGTTAGCAGTAAAGGCGTAAGCCATGTAACTGTATCTCCGAGTATTTCAGCTTCGATAAAATTCTAATTTATATGACCATCCATCCCGTCACTCTTGAAGGGTCACATATCCGTCTCGAACCTCTCTCAATGAGCCATCATCCTGAACTCTGCGAAATTGGGCTGGATGATGAAGTCTGGAGACTCACTACGACTGTGATGAAAACAAGAGACGACATGAAAACATATATCGAAACTGCGTTGCGGTGGCAGCATGAAGGCACAGCGCTTCCGTTTGTCATCATTGAAAAAACAACAGGAAAGGCTATCGGCAGCAGTCGTTATGGAAACATTGACGGGGTAAATCGTCATCTTGAAATCGGGTGGACGTGGATTGCACGGCAGTGGCAGCGAACGGCAGTCAATACTGAAATGAAATACCTTTTATTGAAGCACGCGTTTGAAACGCTCGGCTGTATCCGCGTAGAGTTCAAAACAGACTCGCTCAATGAACGCTCGCGCAACGCGCTGCTCCGCATCGGAGCGAAAGAAGAAGGAACATTCCGCAACCACATGATTACGCCATCGGGAAGAATACGACACTCGGTCTATTTCAGCATTATTGATAGTGAGTGGGGTATTATAAAGCAACAATTAGAGCAAAAATTAAAATATGTTTAAGGTTTCATGCTTCAAATCAAACCTGAAACGATTAGTAACTTTACTCAAGTTGACCGTTTTTTAATAATATGTGAAAATAGACCGATTTAACGCATGACCGTAAATCCCGCTTTAGCGGGACTACAATATTCCAAGTCCGATAAATCGGACTCAACTGATTTAGTCCCATTTACGGGACTTGAATACTTGTAGCGTTATCATTTATGGTAACGCTACAGAAAACGGTCAACTTGAGTAACTTTAATTCAGTTATTATTGCAGCGCTTCATCTTTTGAAGAAAACGTACTATTCATTCCTCAACGCCGCCACAGGGTCAACCCGCGCGGCGCGCGCGGCGGGATAAAATCCGGCAAGCAAGCTCACTCCTACCCCGACTGCCATGGCAATCGAGATAAGCCATAGGGGCAGCGCGAATAAATCAATCGGGGGAATGCCTTCCTGTTCCATATAATGTTGCGCAATGGCAGAAACGATTCGCGTTATTCCCCACCCGGCAGCAATGCCGGCAGAGGTTCCCAGCACGCCAATCACGCCTGCTTCGACAAGAAACAGCCATCGAATTTCCGACTCATCCGCGCCCAGCGATTTTAAGACTCCAATTTCCCGTTTCCGTTCATTCACGGACATAACCATCGTGTTTACGATGCCGAGTGATGCTGTGATGAGCGCTATTAAGCCGATCGCTCCTAATGCCAAATCGAAATAAAGAAACGCGCGCTGGATTTCTTCAAACTCCGCCGCAAAGCTGAACGTTCTAAATCCCAGCTTTTCCACAGAATCACGAATAGCAGTGTACGGGACTTTCGGGTCAAAATCTATTGTCACGCGGGAAAACGTTTTTTCACCCGCATCTTCGGGGGTAGAAAATAGTTTCCCGCTCGTGAGCGCAGAAAAAATTTCCGTCGGGCTTTCCCCCAAACCGCTTGTGCTAAAAAGCGCCGCCGTTTCAAACGGGATTATCACGGGCTCGATGCGAAGCCTGCCTGCTCGAACGTGCTCTCTCACGCCGCAAATTGTCAGCGTGTCGCTCACGGTTTTCCGAGCGTTCAAAAAACCGTTCACAAACCTGCGCGCGACTTCATTCGCTTCTGCCCGTATCACCTTGCCTCTGTACTTGCTATAGAATAACGAATCGAAATGAATTTTCTTCAGCCTGTCGAGCAGCGTCTCTCCCTTATCCACGAGAATATGGGCAAGCCCGCTATCTATAGTGGAGACACGGACTGAGACGACGATCCGCTTTCCTATTGCGGAGCGAGCAGTATCGAATCCCAATTCCTTCATCAGCTCGCTGGAGATAATCGCCTGTTTCGAACTGTCACTTTCAAAACCGGTTCCGGCTTCAAGAACGGAAAATAATTTTGTGCGCGTGGCTGCTGTTGGAAGCGCCTGACCTTTCGAGTCAACAAGAGAGTCGCCGTATTGAACTTTTACTGAAAACGCGTCATAGGGATAGACGAGATTAACGCCGGGAATCGCAGTGAACCGTTCCAGTGCAGCTTTATCCAATGGAGGAAAGACAACGGTATCAGGTTCATTCGAATTTTCTTTTTCTCTCTCCTTCGGGTAAACCTGCAACGTAGAAAATAATCCCAGTTTATTAAACTGATCCTCAATATATTGCTGGTTGCCTGCTCCAAACGAAATCATCGAGACGAAAGCGGCAATTGCAATGAGAACCCCGGTCATAGTGAGCATGGCGCGGAATTTCATCCGCCACATGTTGCCCGTAGAAACTGCAATCAAGTCTCTCACGGTCATTGTTTTGTTCCCTCATGGGAATGCATATCGTCTTCTTCGCTGATTTTTCCCCATCGCATCTTGATGATGCGGTGCGAATGGGTGTTCGCCATCTCAAGATTATGGGTAACAAGCACAATAGTTAAGCCATCGCTGTTTAACGATTTGAGCAGCGAAATAATTTGGCTGGTATTTTCAAAATCCAGGTTGCCGGTCGGCTCGTCGGCGAACAGGATTTCCGGCTTCTTCACGATTGCCCGCGCTAAAGCAACGCGTTGCTGCTCGCCTCCCGATAAATCGGCTGGGCGATGGGTAAGGCGATCAGCCAAGCCTAATTGCTCCAGCATGCTTGCCGCAAGCATTTTTCGCTGCTTCGGCGACGTATCGTTAAACAGCAGCGCGGTTTCTACATTTTGAAGCGCTGTATAGTGTGAGATAAGATTAAACGATTGAAATACCATCCCGACTTTATGTGCGCGGTACGCTGAACGTTCACGACGCGACATGCCGGTAAGGGAGGCGCCGTTAAATTCTACAACGCCTGAGGTTGGCGTATCCAGCCCTGCGAGAAGATTCAATAAGGTCGTTTTGCCGGAACCGGAAGAACCGACGATGCTGAGAAATTCTCCGCGGTGCGCCTCTGCTGAAACATCATCCAGGGCTTTTACGATGTATGTGCCTCGCTTATAGTGCCGGCAAAGATTGATGGAGCGGAGATACATGGAATAATGTAAAAAGTATTAGGTAAAAAGTAAAAATTTATACCGCGAGGAAATTGTCTTTAAGAATAAACGGTATGGAGAAGATAAAGTTGCAGAAACGTTTCCTCTAGAGCAGGGTTTGCCTGAATCTTGAATCGCACATCTTGTATCCTTCATGCCTTAAGCGTTTGCATCTATATGAGTAATAATTTCCTTAATTGCAGCTCGAAAGCCGGTTTCTTTTACGAGCAAGCTCACAACAAGATACCCTTCCTGTTCAAAATCAAAAAAGTAACCGGGATGAACGACAACTCCACATCGTTCAAGCAGTTCTATTGCCCACTCTTCATCGCTTTTGATTGAAGGAACGCGAAGAATGGCATACCATCCTCCTGCGCATTGTAGAGGTGTGATTTTCGATTTTCGATTGAGCCCTGATTCAAGAAACGAATAATTTGAAATGATTCTATTCCGAATTTGCATCTGCACGTCGCTGCAAATCTCAAGCAAGGTTGGCAACGCGAACTGAACAGGAGTATTAACGGATAAAAATGTATCACTCAAAATTTCTAATCTCTCAATAGCTTCATTCTCCGCTAACGACCCACCGCTTACCACGAACCAGCCCAGCTTCATTTGCGGCAAACCGCACATCTTGGAGATGCCGTTCAATGTGAATGTGAGAACATCCCTTTCAATGGCAGTAGAAATAATCTCTTGTTGGGAATCAAAGTTATAGTCAACAAATACTTCATCAACAATCAGCGCAAGATGGTGTTCCAGAGCGAATTGTTTGATTGCCTCATACTCATTTTGCTTCAAAAACATTCCGGTCGGGTTGTGCGGGTTGACGATAATGATTGCCTTCAATGATTCAACGGAACAATGATTGAGTGAATCAATATCAATATGCCAGCCGTGGTCATAGAGCAAACGATACGATTGCAACGTTACGTCGTTCACCTGTGCGAGATATTCAAACAATGGGTATGATGGCTGCGGTACAAGCACGCTCTCCCCTGCGTTGCAAAGCAGCTTGAAGATATACGAATATGCTTCGCTTGTGCTTGCAGTGAGGAAAATATTCTCCGGGTTGACAGAGATGTTTTTCTTTTTATAATATCCTGCAATGGCTTCGCGCGCGGAACGCAATCCATGCGGGTCTGGAGTATAACAAAGTGATTGTGGGGTTGAGATTGCAGAAAGAATTTCCTGTGCAGGATAGGTAAAACCACCTTCGGTCGGATTGGTCGCTGTTAAATCCGTAATCAACTTACTCTGCGACTTGCATAGTTCAAGCGCCTGTGTAAGCTTGTTCGTCTGGCGATGCCAGGATGTGCGATTTGAAAACGTCAACTAAACCTACAGGAATAAAGTGAAAAAGCTTTTGAGAAGGTTAAATATGGGGATATTTGAGGGAGGGTGCAAACTTTGTTATCCATTCTGTAAATGTATATTCATGCAACGTTATACTTTTCTTATAACTCGCTGGATAGTAAATCGTTTTTCTATCAATGAATTTTTTGTATATTCATTCCATCGTGAGTGTACGTTTTGGCTTGTGCTTTATAACGAAAGATATGCGCCTTAAGGAGCGAATTTTCCTGTACAAGCTTTTTATCTTTAAAACCGAATCGCTTTCTCCACCTGACCTCCCCGTCAGGTTTTTTTATACCTTGTAGCATAGAGATAGTCATGAATCTATTAGAACGCGAATCCGACGTTTTTTTTCACACCTACAAACGCTTTTCACTTGAAATCGAACGGGGTGAGGGGGTGTACCTCTACGCGAAGGATGGATCGCGCTATCTCGATATGTTTGCAGGTCTTGCCGTCAATGCGCTGGGATACGGGAACGAGAAGGTCGTAACCGCTATTCAGGAGCAAGCGAAAAAGTACATCCATCTCTCGAATTACTTCCTGCCGGAACCTCAATTAACGCTTGCCGAGCTTCTTGTGAAACTCTCAGGCTACTCGAAAATCTTTTTCTCGAACAGCGGAACCGAAGCAATTGAAGGCGCTATGAAGCTTGCGCGGAAATGGGGTTCCGCAAGGAACAAAGAGGAAATTATTTCCTTTTCCCGCGCATTTCACGGGAGAACCTTTGGCGCGCTTTCCCTCATGGATAATAACAAATACAAGGAAGGATACGAACCGTTTCTGCCGAACTGCACTATTGTGGAGTTCAACAATCCCGACCAGTTCCGGCAGGCAGTGAACGCGCAAACGACGGCAGTCATTCTAGAATGTATCCAGGGAGAAGGGGGCGTTCGACCTGCAAGCAAGCCGTTTATTGAAGAACTAAAAGCTTTGAAAGAGCAATTCGGATTTCTACTCATTGCTGATGAAATTCAAGCGGGACTCGGTCGCACAGGCAAGCTGTTTGCATATCAGCATTACGACCTCCATCCGGATATCGTCGTCGTGGCAAAACCGCTGGGCGGCGGACTTCCTCTTGGCGCATTTCTAGGAAATGAGACTGTTGCGGAAATACTATCGCCCGGCGCACACGGTACGACGTTTGGAGGTAACCCCGTAGCCTGCGCAGCGGGAGTTGCAACCTTGAAAGAAATTATCGAACAACACCTGATGGAGAATGCAAAAACCATTGGTCAACTCTTCAAATCAGAGCTTGAACGATTGCAACGGGAATTTCCATCAATCATACGCGAATTGCGAGGCGAAGGGTTAATGCTTGGCATTGAGATTGACAGGGAAGGCGAGCAAATCGTCACTGCTATGCGCGAACAACGAATACTCATCAATTGCACGGATAAAACGGTCCTCAGATTTCTCCCGCCTCTTATTTTGCAAGAGACGCACGTCAGGGAAACAGTCGCAGCGTTACGTTCCATCTTTTCAACATTACCTCAAGGATGAACAAAAAGAAACGACTCTCACAGGGCACGCTCGTCGTAGAAGATGGCTCCGTCTTCACCGGAACCTCGTTCGGGTATGAAGGCTCCATAAGCGGTGAAGTTGTGTTTAATACCGGCATGGTCGGTTACCCCGAATCGCTCACCGACCCCTCCTACCGCGGGCAAATCCTCGTGTTGACATATCCTCTTATCGGCAATTACGGCGTCCCATCTAATATTATCCAAGAAGGTATAAGCAGGAATTTTGAATCGAACAACATTCAAATTTCCGCGTTAATTGTTTCTGAATATTCACAAGCTTATAATCATTGGAATGCATCCGGCAGCCTTTCGGAATGGCTGATAACCAATCACATCCCTGCTCTCTCCGGCGTGGATACCCGAACCCTTACGCAAAAGCTGCGCGAGAAGGGAACAATGCTCGGCAAGATAATTTTCCATGATGAAGATATTGAGCTTGCCGACCCGAACCAACGTAATTTAGTTTCTGAGGTGAGTGCGCAAGAGCCTCGGCTTTTTGGGAAAGGAAAACGCCGCATTCTCTTAATTGACTGCGGGTGCAAGCATAACATTATTCGCTCATTCCTTGAGCGCAATGTTGAAGTGATGCGCGTCCCGTGGAATGCACGGATTGATTCTTTTGAGCATGACGGTTTATTCATCTCCAACGGTCCCGGCGACCCGAAAATGTGTAAGGAAACAATTGCCCAGCTTCGTAAAGCGGTGAATCGTAAAACGCCTATCTTCGGAATTTGCCTCGGGCATCAATTATTAGCGCGGGCTGTAGGAGCAAGCACCTATAAATTACCTTACGGACACCGCGGACAAAACCAGCCGGTGAAAGAAACAACCGGTAACAAATGCTACGTTACTTCTCAAAATCATAGCTTTGCAGTGGATGCAACCACATTGCCAAAGGATTGGAAACCGCTTTTTGTCAATCTTAACGATGGAACGAACGAAGGAATGATACACAAATCAGGCAGCTACATGAGCGTGCAATTTCACCCTGAATCTTCTCCCGGTCCTGTGGATACGAGCTGGCTGTTCGATAAGTTCATCGAGATGATGAAGTGAGATTGGAGGTAAGAATGACAAAGCCAACTAAAGTACTTATCCTCGGAAGCGCCGCATTAAAAATAGGCGAAGCGGGAGAATTCGATTATTCCGGCAGCCAGGCAATCAAGGCGTTGAAGCAAGAAGGAATCCGAACTATCCTCATCAATCCTAACATTGCAACAATACAAACGTCTGAACATCTTGCCGATGAAATCTACTTTCTTCCCGTCAATGCCTACTTTGTAGAACAGGTGATCGCAAAGGAAAAACCGGATAGCATCCTTCTCGGATTCGGCGGGCAGACTGCGTTGAATACAGGAGTGGCTCTATTCAAAAACGGCGCGCTTGAAAAATATGGGGTAACTGTTCTCGGAACGCAGGTTCCGACAATTATTGATACCGAAGATCGAGACTTGTTCAACAAACGTCTGCTCGAAATCAATGTTGCAGTATGCCGCAGCCGCGCGGTTGAGACACTTGACAAAGCGATTGCTGCAGCCGATAAAATCGGATATCCCGTTATCATCCGCATAGCATACGCGCTGGGAGGACTTGGCTCCGGCGTATGCCGGAACAAAAAGCAGCTTATTGCCATTGCAACAAAGGCTCTTTCGCACGCGCCTCAAATTCTTGTCGAGGAATACCTGGAAGGCTGGAAAGAAATCGAGTACGAGGTTGTTCGCGACCGTTACGATAATTGCGTCACCGTTTGCAATATGGAGAACGTTGACCCGATGGGTATTCACACTGGAGAAAGCATTGTCGTCGCTCCCAGCCAAACGCTGACGAATCGCGAATACCACAAGCTGCGCGAAATCGCCATCCGCGTGATCAGACATTTAGGCATTGTCGGCGAGTGCAACATTCAATACGCTCTCAACCCCCGTTCGGAAGAATACCGCGTCATCGAAGTGAACGCTCGGCTCTCCCGCAGTTCCGCTCTTGCCTCAAAGGCGACAGGATACCCGCTTGCCTTTGTTGCGGCAAAGCTGACATTGGGTTACGGATTGAATGAATTGCCGAACACAATTACAAAAACGACCTCAGCTTTTTTTGAGCCTGCTCTGGACTATGTCGTGGTAAAAATTCCGCGATGGGACCTACGAAAATTCCGCCTTGTTTCCCGCCGCATCGGCTCCTCGATGAAATCGGTCGGGGAAGTCATGGCAATCGGACGAACGTTTGAAGAAGCGCTCCAGAAGGGATTGCGCATGTTGGATATCGGCGCAAACGGACTTGTTGGCAATTCAGATATTTCTTTTCCGCATGTCGAGAAGGAATTAAAGGAACCGACGGAGGAACGCGTGTTCGCAGTTGTACAGGCATTGAAAGAAGGCATCTCTGTTGATACAATACATTCCCTTTCCCATATTGACAAGTTTTTTCTCGAAAAAATCAAGCACGTGGTGGACATTGAACGGGAGTTTGCCGCAGTACGGAAAACTCCCCTCTCCGAATCAACGCTCCGGGAAGCGAAACGCTTCGGGTTTTCCGATAAGCAAATAGCGCTATGCACAGGTGCAGATGAAGTGGATATCAGAAAGCGGCGACACAAGCTGGGCATCTATCCTTCCATCAGGCAAATTGATACGCTCGCGGCAGAATTTCCTGCGAAGACAAATTATCTTTATCTCACCTATGCGACACAGCACAATGATATATCTATAACTGCTGAAAAGCCTGTGTTGATTCTCGGTTCAGGCGTTTATAGAATCGGTAGCTCTGTTGAGTTCGATTGGTGCTGCGTCAATGCAGGAATGATGCTCCGCAGTCTCGGCTATAGCGCGGTGATGCTGAACTACAATCCTGAAACGGTCAGCACCGACTACGATGAGTTCGATAAGCTCATCTTTGATGAAATCAGTCTTGAGACTGTTCTTGAAATCGTTCACGCAATGCAGCCGCAAGGGGTTATCGTATCCATGGGAGGA
>SCUC01000088.1 GCA_004322375.1 Bacteroidota bacterium | reverse complement strand
GAAAGGAATCCTATGAGTGTTTTTCAATTCACAATTCAATTCAACCATAAAGGGCAAACAATATGGAAACTGCTATAGAAGTAAGACAGCCAAGCGCAATTGTTATCAGCGAGCTAAAACAGATGGAAGACATGATTGCACTGGAAACCGGTAAGCGTAAACTCTTAACTGAGTTTATAGCTAATCATATGAAGGATGGCGTCGACTACGGTAAAATTCACGTAGCCAGCAAAGAAAAATGTTCAAATCCTTACGATTGCAAAGTACCGGGTCATTGGTCAAAAGATACATTATTCAAATCGGGAGCGGAAAAATTTGTCTCACTATTCAAAATAACGGTTCAATTTTCAAGAGATGAAGATACGTTCGACATGGCAGGAAGACCGGTTGGACTATTCTGTTACATATGCACTCTGATTTCGCCAAAAGGTGAAGCAATAGCATACGGCAGAGGTTCATGCGATGCAGCTTCAAAGAAGGGCGATATGAATACGGCAATCAAGATTGCTCAGAAGCGAGCGCAAGTAGATGCTGTTTTGCGGTTTGGTGCGTTATCGGATTTCTTCACACAGGATTTAGAGGATTCAAACAATGAGGAAAAAGAATTTAATCCTCACACAGATATTATCCACTTCGGCAAACATAAAGGCAAAAAATGGATTGAATTGCCAGACGACTACTTAAAGTGGATGCAATCGTCAGAAGGTACTCAACCCGATACGCTCGAAATGGTAAAGAAAACATTAGATGCCATTTCTAAACCAGCACAGGAATCTACTCAAGCACAATCGGTTCAGACCGAAAACGGAATTAACATCGGAAAAGAATTCGATCCGCAAAATGAGTGTATCAAGATTGGTAAATATGCTGGTACGGTGTGGGCTGATATTCCGCAAGACTACCTTAACTGGTATGTTAAAAATATGAAGGGTGAAGGAAAAACCTTCGCAGAGGCAACTTTGAAATGGCTTTCTCAGAGACAGGATATAGCGAAAGGTAGCAGCCAGCACAAAGGAGATGTTGTAAGTGAAATGTTCCCAAATCAAGAGCGTAAACCGGATATGGTTGAAGTAATAGAGCATGAGCTAAACGAAGTCGCTCGAACTCTTGACGTTACGAAAATAATAGAATGGGGAAACAGAAGGAGAAAAGATATAAACAGCCTCTCAAAAGAGGCTGTAGTATCGTTTAAGAAATCATTTGAAGCTGCATTAAAGCAGGCAAAGGCTGTAGCACAGAAAGGAGTTAAATAATATGGCTAAGCGAAAAGATGAAACATTCGATGATATTCTTAGAAGGGAAACATCGGCTTTAACTAAGAGCGATTCAAAACCCATTGACGTTTTTGCCGTTGTCTCTGCTGCTAACCCTTCAAACTTCATTGACATCGTTAAACTGAATGGTGACGCAATCGAAGCGAAACGAAAAGCGAATGAGCTTGTCATTCAGACCGATGCACATGAACAAGTGGCAGCCGATTTACTCAGGCAGATAAAGGACTACGGTAAAGAGTCGGAAGAAATCAGAAAGCTAAAAGTTGGTCCCTTCAATGAGCTTGTGAAGCGCATCAACGGTATTTTCAAACCGGTAACAGAGAACCTTGAGACCGCAGAAAATATTATCAAAGGCAAGGTTCTTGCATTCCGTCAGTACAAGGAAAAATTGAGACAGGATGAGGAACGTAAGCGGCAGGAAGAATACAACAAACAAGTCGAAGCTGCTAAGTCAAATACAAAGGCAAACGTGATTGTTCCGGCTCCTCCTCCAATTCTCATACCCGAAAACAAAACGAGCGGAAACATGGGAAGTATATCTACCCGAAAAGTCTGGCGATTCAGGGTTGTAGATATAACGAAAGTGCCGCATGAATTCTTACGGGTTGATGAAACTCTTGTCAATGCACGAATCAGGAATCTCACAGGAAATAGAATTGACCCGGTAGGAAAGATTCCCGGCTTGGAAATCTATCAAGAAGATACAATCGCTTCAGGAAGGAGCTAAGCATGAAAGAAATAATTATTTCATCTCAAAAGGAATTTAATGCCATTCCAAGTGATTTTGAAGGTGTGATTAAAATTACAGGCATTGTAGAAAAAATTAACAGGCGTTTTGAAAAGGCTGAAATGTCCATCTACGGTTCAGCGCAGGTCGAGTCCATCTCCGGTTCAGCGCAGGTCAAGTCCATCTCCGGTTCAGCGCAGGTCAAGTCCATCTACGATTCAGCGCAGGTCGAGTCCATCTCCGGTTCAGCGCAGGTCAAGTCCATCTCCG
>SCUC01000087.1 GCA_004322375.1 Bacteroidota bacterium | reverse complement strand
CGAATATGCTCGGGAAAAACCTTACGATCTCGCCTTTATAGATTTGATGATGCAGCCAATGGATGGAATGTCTGTACTCAAAGAAATCCAGAAATTATCTCCTGAAACTACTGCAGTAATTATTACTGCATTCGGAACGGTGCAAAATGCAATTGAAGCGATGAAGAACGGCGCATACGATTTTCTCCAGAAGCCATTCGATTTGAATGGACTTCAAATGTTCACGGAGAAAGTATTTGAATATCATCAGCTTCAGAAGGAAGTGCGGGAACTGCGAACAAGATTGGTCGGCATTTACGCGAGCAAGATTATTACGAAAAACCCCATCATGCTCCAACAGCTTGAGCTTGGACTCCAAATCGCAGATAGTATGTTGACGGTGCTTATCGAAGGAGAAAGTGGCACCGGGAAAGAGCTTGTCGCTCAGTTTATTCACGAGCAAAGTACGAGGAAGGAGAAACCGTTCGTCAAAGTAAACTGTGCAGCGCTTGCAGAAAATTTGTTGGAAAGTGAGCTTTTCGGTCACGCAAAAGGAGCATTTACAGGAGCGTACAAAGACCGTGAAGGGCGATTTGAAATGGCGGATGGCGGGACGCTCTTTCTTGATGAAGTGGGAGAGATTCCTCAGTCGGTGCAGGTAAAGCTGTTGAGGTTTCTTCAATCGAGAGAGTTTGAGAGGGTGGGAGAGAACATTACCCGGAAGGTAGATGTTCGCGTTATTGCCGCGACAAATAGAAATCTCAATGAAGCGTTACAGGAGGGGAGCTTCAGAGAAGATTTGTATTACAGGATAAATGCTGTAAAGCTTACGTTGCCTCCGCTCAGAGAGAGACCGGAAGATTTGTTGTTATTGATTTACCACTTTATCAATAAATTTTCAATTCATAGCAAGGAGATTGAAGTCGCTCCCGAAGCGTTGAAGATGTTAACATCTTACTTGTGGCACGGGAATGTTCGCGAACTTGAAAATGCTATCGAGCGCGCAGTTATACTTGCCCGTGATGGAATTATTCATCCGCAACAACTGCCGGAAGAAATACAAAAAACAGACCTTGACGTTACCAGCTTGCTTTCACTAGAACAGGCAGAGCAGCAGCATATTTCGCGAATTTTGAAAGTAACTAAAGATTTAGATGAAGCGGCAAAAGTGCTGAACATAGACCCCGCGACACTTTGGAGGAAGAGGAAGAAGTATGGGTTGTAAGGGGGGGAAGGTTTATTGGTTTATCACTCCATCTCGGAAGTTGCAGTTGAGTTTTTATATATACTAACGAGTCAACTGTATCAAGCAGGTTAACTTCCGGGATTGAGTGAAATTGCTATTAGGGAATCATGCCAATGTCAAAATTGTTGTTAAGATAGGCAGACCACAATATCCGGAATAATGTCAGCCTTTTTCTTGCATCTTGCAAACCGATTTAATGCTTACATATCAATCACTTACGAGAAATTCATTCATAATCAAAAAATCTGTCTTGCAAAATGCAAGATTAGACTGATTTCTTCCGGAAATTTTATTCAAAAGTACTCAAATTAACCTTAAAAATGGATTTGTTTTCAGTACAATGGCATTATTTTTGAGTTACTTTAATTGTGGTTATGTACAGTATTGATCATTAAGGAGTTAGTAACGGGTAGATAAATGTCAGTAAAAGCAAAAACAGAAATGGATGGAAGAATCGGCATCATCGAAATCAAAGGCTCTCTTGTCGGCGATGAGGAGACGGATAGATTTCGTGACGCCTATAATGATTTGATAGAACAGGGAAATAAATGCCTCGTTATCAATCTCCGGAAAGTTAATTATATCAACAGCTCCGGTATCGGTTCGTTGATTGGCGCTCATGCTTCCTACATGAAAATAGGAGGCGAAGTAAAGCTTGCTGGATTAAGCAATAACGTTCAGAATTTACTTGTCGTTACCAAGCTGATTGATATTTTTGATACACATGATACTGTTGAACAAGCCACTCAAAGTTTTATTACAGAAAAATCACTTAGTTAATTCATTTAATTCATAACCTTCAAGGAATATCTTCATGAAACAATCAATGTTCGCCACAATAATTATTGTCGGCTCTATTATTCTTTCGTTCTCCATTTATATGTTTGTTCTGGGAGACCCCGGGAATTTTTCGGATGGTGAAATGAGGCACAAACCTCTGAACCTTATGGGAACAGTTTATACGGGCGGAGTTATCGTTCCCGT
>SCUC01000086.1 GCA_004322375.1 Bacteroidota bacterium | reverse complement strand
CTGCCTGCTTGAAATCAAAATGCGCGAACGAGTGCGCGCCATCCACGATTACCTCGATGCCTTTGGAACGGGCAAGCTCGCACACGGCTTTCACCGGCGTGATTTGTCCCGTAATGTTGATAACATGCGAGATGAGAATGACTTTAGTTTTTGACGTGATGTTTTTTTCAAATTGTTCCGTGATAGCGTCAAGGTTCTGAGGAGCTATCGGAACTTTGATAAGCGTCAGCTTCAGCCCCTCGCGCAGCTCACGTTGTCTGAGCGTTGTTAACATCCTGCCATAATCCTGGGTGGTGGTGAGCACCTCGTCTCCCGATTTCAAATCCATTCCCATCAACAATGTTTCCAGCGACTCGGAAGCGTTACGAGTGATAGCTATTTCTTCCTTATCGCACCCGAACACGCTTGCCAACCCTGCGCGCACCGTTTCCGATTGCGGCTCGAGGATTGACCACATCGTGTACGCGGTACAATCTTCTTGCTCCCATGTATATCGAACGAACGCTTCGGTCACCATCTTCGGAGAAGGGGAAACCCCGCCGTTGTTAAGATTGGTAATTCCACGTGTAACGGAAAACGCCCGTTGAATTTCAAACCAAAAATCTTCATCCATTGCAACCTGCTCCGGAGGAAGCTGCTCGATGCGTTTTGTCGCGGCTGTAACGTTCTGCAATAACGCGGCAACCGATGGATAGGCAAGAGCCGCAAGCCCTACTCCTTTACCAACATGGGAAAGAAATGTGCGGCGTGAATGTGAAGATGGTAAACTCATAATGATATTCTTTCATGTAATTGTACGATGCCGCTAATGTAGCGAATCGGAAGGAAGAAATCAACTGAAAAATTGACAGATATAAAAATTCGACATCCTACATTCAGAATGATGATAAAGTCCTTTTACAATAGCCCACCATAATAAACAAGCCCGGCAAAATAATAATTCACCGGGCTTTCGTTATCTTACATAAGCAAGAATTACTTTTCCTCCGCTTTATCGTGCATTGTTGAACAGCCGGAACAATACCATTTACCGTCCAGTTCAACTGCTGTTGTTAGTTTCTCTTTATGCCCCATAGCATCAACGATATTGCCTTCCTCAAAGACAGTTTTTAATTTGTCTCCGTTCCCAACGGAAATTTTTGCAGCATATATGTTGTTGCTTTTTTCATAGACGGTTCCTTCAACAGTAACATCACTCGATGGCCACTGAGCTAGAAATGACTGTGGAACATTCGCAAGGGTATAGAATTTCCCATCCTTTGTAAATATGCCGGGAAGCTCTGAACGATGTAAATCATGAGAGGTGGGACATGCCATGCCATTTGCCGCGCAATGCGCCCCCGTGATTACGCCTGATACTTTTTTATCCTTTTCCCCGGCAAATGTCAGAACACTCACGACGAACAAGATGACGAACAGTGAAATTGATTTGTGTAACATAAATGATCCTTTAATATATGATATAGAGTTAATGAATTAGTTGAATAAAAACTATTATCGCGCCATAAGACGACATTGCTATACTCGGAACAATCCTCAATGGGTAAAATCTTATTTCATATTATTTTATCGCCGCTTCAATGAGCGGTCTCAAAGATTCCTCCGAAGTCATACCGACAAAGTGTTTAATTAATCCTCCATCGGAACCGAAAAGAAAATTATCCGGCAAACCGTAAGTACCGTAGGCATTTGAGATCCGGTCATCAACTCCTACCTGCCACCGAATTCCATACTTCTCTACGAACAATTGAACATCCTGCTCATTCGTTTCTACACCCACACTCACGATCTCAAAGCCTTTGTTCTTATATTGACTATACAGCTTGACAAAACCGGGGGCCTCCATCCTGCACGGACCGCACCACGGCGCCCAAATATTAACAAGGACAACTTTGCCTGCATAATCCGAAAGCCTTATTGTATTTCCGTTAAGAGTCTTCAACGTAAAATCATACTTGCCATAAGAGGTCGTCCTTTGTTTCGGATGATTTATTTCGGAAGTATCTTCCTGAGAGATAGTATTGTTCTTGTTATCAATTGATGAGCTTGTTCGATCTAATGAATGCGTAGATTCTTGTTGCAAAAGATACTCAGGATTCATGAAATCGAGTTTTTGAGAAACCATCGCCAATTTTCCTGTAAAAATCAACACACCTATAGTAATGAGGACAACTCCTCCAGCAATCTCGACTTTATGAAGATGGCGCTTTACTTTTGAGAACATTGTAAAGAAAGCATTAAGAAATACGGCTGAGAGAATAAAAGGAATACCAAGACCGAGAGAATAGATTCCAAGAAGAGTTACTCCTCGAACGGCTGACTCCTGAACTGCTGCGATAGCAAGAATTCCCGCTAGAATTGGACCGATACACGGCGTCCAGCCGAACGCGAACAACATTCCGGCAAACAGCGACCGCCATACTCCAATAGTTTTCGATTGAGCAGCGATGCTTTTTTGGTATAAAAGAAATGGTATTTTGATAATACCAACCATATGGAGTCCAAGAACAACGATAATTGCGCCCGCTATTTTTCCAATAATCTCAAGGTTATCGCGCAGGAAGCTTCCA
>SCUC01000085.1 GCA_004322375.1 Bacteroidota bacterium | reverse complement strand
ATTGGGATAGACAGGGAATAATCATTGCTTTCTTTATATTTGACGAAAAGTTGTTTAAGCAGTTTTTCAACTTTATTTAAGTCGACAGAAGTAGTTTTTACTTTACTTAAAAAAATTGATAACGGTGAAATGTCCCAACCATGCGATTTAAGACCTTTTGATTGGCATTGTAATAAACTTGTTCCTGAACCTACGAATGGGTCTAAAAAGATTTCATTAGGTTTACAATTCCAACTGTTTAAGTAATAATTAACTATTTGTGGTGAAAATCCCTGTGTGTATTGAAACCAACTATGAACCGGAAGTATTTTAGAGAGTTGAAATGTAACAGCTCTTGAAAGGAAGAAGTTGTTTTTTATTTTACTCTTGTAAATAGAAAGCAATTTAATTTCAACATTCACAAGAGCATTAATGTCATAGGATGCTGGAACATTTTCCGAATAGCTGTTTACTATAGTATTATTTCCATTATTCTTTTTAAAGAGGTTATTTCGATGCTTTTCAAATAAAGTTTCCGATTTTTCAAGCAATACCATTTGTGGTTCTTCCAATAAGAGCGGCAAATTATTATCAGCTGATTTCATATAATTTAATCTTGATTTACCAACAAAATTCGATTTTTTATAGTGGTATTTGTTCCTCAATCATTTTTATAAACCAATATCTTGTATTAAATATACAAAATAATCCGTTGCTTACGAATCAGAACTGAGCATTCGATTTTCATTTTATTAAACCTCAAATTCAGGTTATAAACGAGAGTATCCTATCCATTTTTCCTCGCCTCGCTCGGCGTCATTCCAAACTGCTCGCTAAAGCATTTCGTAAAATATGCAGGACTGCTAAAGCCGACAGAGTAAGCCACCTCTGCAATTGTTGTGGTATCCTTCTGCAATAACTCCTTGGCACGTTGCAGGCGGAAGGAGCGGATAAAATCGTTGGCGGTGGTGTTGGCGAGTCCTTTCAGCTTGCGCTGGAGCTGCTTGGAGCTAAGCCCGGTTGCATCGGCAAGCTCGTTCACGCCGAATTGTTCATCCCCCATCTGCTGTTCAATCGCTTCCATAACTTTGGTCAAGAATTGCCGGTCAACGGTGTTGACCACCACCTCGGCAGGCTTCAGCGCAACAAGCTCTTTTCCGAATTTTTCCCGCAGCTTCCGCCGCGATTCAATCAGGTTTTTAACGCGCACCAGCAGCTCTGTCGAATCGAACGGCTTTATCAAATAGTCATCCGCGCCCGTTTCCAACCCGCCGATTTTATCCTCCTTTGCCGCCTTTGCCGTAAGAAGGATAATCGGGACATGGCTGGTTGTTTCATCCTGCTTCAAGCGGCTGCATACTTCATATCCGTCCATTTTCGGCATCATCACATCGGAGATGATAAGGTCAGGGATTGTTTCTTTTGCTTTCTCAACGCCTTCCGCTCCGTCATGCGCCTCAAGCACAGTATAGATGGAGAACAAATATGATTTTATGTACTCCCGTACATCGGCGTTATCTTCGATAACAAGGAGAATGGGCTTGTCACTTTCATTGTCATTCTGAGTCCGCCTTAGCGGACGAAGAATCTCACTCTCCCCAAGTTCACTTGACACTTCGGATTCTCCCTCAATCTTTGGTAGAACCGGAATGACATCGGTAGTAGGTTCATCAACAATCTCTTCCTGTTTCAAATGCGATTTGCCAAGCGGCAGCGTAACTGTAAATTCACTTCCCTTGCCCGGCTCGCTCGTTACAGAAATCGTTCCGTGATGAAGAGTAACAAGGTCTTTCACCAGGGCAAGCCCGATACCTGTTCCTTCCTGCATTCTTGTCGAAGTGCTATCCACCTGATAAAAGCGATCGAAAATACGCGGCAGCTTTTCCGGCGGGATGCCGATGCCGGTGTCGCGGACGGAGACCTTAACTCCCCTCACCCCCCTCTCCCCACCCCCTCTCCCACCGGGAGAGGGGCTAGGGGTGAGGGGGGTGGTGAGGGAAACAACAATCTCTCCATGATCAGGTGTGAACTTAAACGCATTCGATAAAAGATTAATAATAATCTTCTCCATCTTTTCCTTATCGAAATAGAGTTCAATCTCCTCAACCTCGGTTTGAATATCGAAGAAAATTCCCTTCCGCTCCGCAAGCGAATGGAAGGACATTGTTACACCCCGTATGAAGGCAACAAAATTTCCCTTGCTTGCTTGAAGCGTTATCCCTCCTGCTTCAATTTTTGATAGATCCAACAGCTGGTTAATGAGCCGGAGCAATCGTTGAGCATTCCTGCGCATCATCCTCAAATCGCGTTTTTGTGTCTCTTCCGGCACTACATTGTTCAGCAATTTTTCAATTGGACCGAGAATCAAGGTAAGCGGCGTCCGGAATTCGTGACTGATATTCTGAAAGAACTGCATTTTCAATTGGTCAACTTCCTTGAGCTGGGCTTCCTTCGCGTGCGCCAGTTCCAGTTGGTCTTTCAGCCTGATACGCCGCAAATCATATCGCCTGAAGATAATAAGCGCACCAAGAACGATTCCGGCATACCCGATGTATGCCCACCAGGTCCGGTACCACGGGGGCATAATAATAATTGATAGCGAAATTCCTGTTTCGTTCCAGATTCCGTCGTTATTGCTGCCGCGAACACGAAGCGTATAGCTTCCCGGACTGAGATTGGTAAACGTAGCCGAATGATCTTTCGAAGGCGTTGTCCACTCGTCGCTGTATCCTTCAAGCCGGTAGGAATATTCATTATTTCGGGGATTTGAGAAATCGAGAGCGGCAAATTCAATGCTTAAAATATTTTGTTCATAGGGGAGAACAATCTCTTTCGTCTCTGTAATGCTTTGCTTGAGCGGAGAGCCAGGTTCCAGCCATGATACAGACCTGCCGTGCAGCTTAAAATCGGTAAAGACAAGATTTGGAGCATGCGGATTTTCAATAATCTCTTCAGGATAAAAAACATTCATTCCTCCCGTTCCTTCAAGATAAATTTTTCCATCCACAGCCTGAAAATTTCGTTCCCTGTTAAATTCCATCCCTTGCAATCCGTCATTAATGTCGTAATACTTAAACGACATCGTTTTCGGATCAAGCCTGCATAATCCGTTATTGGTGCTCATCCAGAGCCTGCCGAACGTATCCGGAAAAATCGTATAGACAACGTTATTCGGCAAACCGTTCCTTGTCGTAACATGAATGCACTTCCCTGTCGCTTTTTCAAACTTATTAAGTCCTGCCCCTTCCGTGCCTACCCAAAAATATTTATGTGGCTCGGCAGGGTCTTCCATGATAGAAATAACATTGTTGCTGCTGATTGAAGTGGAATCGTTCTCATCGTGCGAAAACCGCTTCAAGTCGAGCGTGATAGGATTGAAACGAAATAGCCCTTGCTGAAAAACTCCGAACCAGAAAAATCCCTCTTTATCTTTTCGCGGCGAGGTAATTCTGCATTCCGATGATGCTCGCCACTCTTTATTTTCTGCAAGCGCTCCATGTTCGATGATATAATGACGAAACTCTTGCCGGGCTGAATCGTACGCGCTGAGCGCGTTCCACCCGATAAACCATTGAACACCATTCTTATCCTCAAGCATTTTGACATAGATGGATATCGGGAACTGTTGAGGTGTGAGA
>SCUC01000084.1 GCA_004322375.1 Bacteroidota bacterium | reverse complement strand
GGGGGGAACTCATTCTAAATACTTTCCAAACTTTTACGGGGAACCCTGTGCAATCGTCGGGTAATTCATCGCCGCTAAGCTGAATGATTGCAATGCGGGCTTCCTTGATGATTTTTTCGATAGTAACGCGCGATTCATTGACGAACACGCCTACAGAAGCTACCGAAGCGGGGAGCTTTTTAATGATTTCTCTCGCTTTGTTCGGCTCGATAAAGCGAGGGCTCTTTTTATAGAAGATAAATCCAAGAAAATCCGCACCGGCAGTAGCGCAGAAAAGCGCGTCGGCAAAGTTGGTGATGCCGCAGATTTTTACCAGAGGCTTAGTCATTCGCGCTTTCTAATAAATTGCGCAACGCTATCCCCGGCTGTGTGGACTTCATAAAATATTCACCAATGAGCGCGGCACGGATCTTGGCATCAATCAAACTTTTTATATCGGATGATGTGTGAATACCACTCTCGCTGACTACAGTAATCCCGGCAGGAATCACTTTTGATAACTCAATAGAATGATTTACATCAATTGCCATCGTTCGCAAATCACGGTTATTGATACCAATGAGTTTCATTGCATCGAAATCAATTTTATCAAGCTCGCGCCGCTCATAAACTTCTACGAGACATTCTAAGCCGAGTTCAACAGCAAGCTTATGCAGCTCATCCAACCTGTTTTTTTCAAGGATTGCAGCGATGAGGAGGATAGCATCAGCGCCGTACGCTTTTGCTTCATAAACTTGAAGATAATCAATAATAAAATCTTTTCGCAATAAGGGTAGCGAAACGGTTTTACGGACACAGGATACATCGTTGACTGAACCAGAGAAAAATTTTCCATCGGTCAGGACAGAAATTGCCGAGGCTCCGTGTCGTTCATACTCTGATGCTAACGCGTCCGGCAGAACGCTTGCGTTTAACATTCCTCCTGAAGGGGAAGAACGTTTAAGCTCAGCGATGATTGCAAATGGTTTATGTGCAAGTAGTGAATTTCTCAATGAACGTGTCGGTTGTGAAAAATATTCCATAGAACGGAAATCAGCTGCTGAATAGTCCCGTCGCAACTGTGCGACTTCATTCATTTTATGTTCAACTATTTGTTCTAAAATGTTCATTGGGTTGTAGAAATTATTTAGCGAATCAGAACTCCGACTTCTGCGTTAGAATCAGAACAAAGAAATCGAAGATAGTGTTAATCTTATTCGGCAAAGAAGTCGGAGTTCTATGCACTGGTCGTAAATGTAATAAGTGATTTTAGCTTCTGCATGGCTTTGCCTGAATCAATGGCTTCGGCTGCAATGGGAATACCATCTTGAGGGCTTGAAGTTTTTCCTGCTACATACAATCCCATCGCTGCATTGATGAGAACGATGTTTCGATGAGCGCCTTGGTTGCCGGATAAAATGTCCATCGCGATTTCTGCATTTTTTTCTGCCGCTCCTCCTTGCAGAAGAGAAGGATGAGCAGAAGCGACCTTAAATGCAGATGCAGACAGTTTGTAACACCTGATACTATTATTTTTTCCTGCTTCCCATATTTCTGTTTCTGAATTGAGCGATAGTTCATCCAAGCCATCATCTGAACTGACGACGCAAACTTTTTCGGGATGTAATTGCTCGAATACCTCGCCAATCAACGCAGCTGCTTTATGATTGAACGCGCCGACAAGCTGGCGTTTCACGCCGGCGGGATTCGTCAACGGTCCCAGCATGTTGAAAAAAGTTTTCACGCCAAGCTCGGAGCGAGGCTTGGCTGCGTATTTCATAGCGGGATGAAACAAAGGCGCAAAAAGAAATCCGATACCAATCGAGTTGATGCACTCTTGAACTTTTTGTGGCGTAATTTCTATATTTACGCCGAGGGCTTTGAGAACATCTGCGCTGCCGCATGAACTGGAGATAGAACGGTTGCCGTGCTTTGCAACTGTAACGCATGTTCCTGCAACGACGAATGAAGCGACAGTGGAAATGTTAAACGTGCCTGAACCATCTCCGCCTGTGCCACACATATCAATTGCTTGCGGATCATCGAGCGAGACTTTAATTGATTTTTCGCGCATGGTTTCTACGAACCCGAGCAGCTCGTCAGCGGTTTCACCTTTCATTTTCAATGCAATGATAAAGGCTGCAATTTGCGCTTCTGTTGCTTGACCTTCCATGATAGAACGCATCGCGGCGGCGGATTCCTCGCGGGTGAGGTTCTCACGTTCAGTAATTTTCCGGACGAATGTTTTCATTTCGCAGTCTGTGCAATCCAATTTGCAATAAGTTGATAGCCGGTTCTTGTCAAGACAGACTCAGGGTGGAATTGAATTCCCTGTATTGGATGTTTGCGATGAGCGATTGCCATGATAGTTCCATCGTCGGTAGTTGCCGTAATACGAAGCTCACCAGGGAAATTTTCTTTTGCGATAACGAGAGAGTGATAGCGCGTAGCTTCAAATGGGTTTGCCATGTTTTGAAAAATACCACTGTCTTGATGAATGATCATAGATGTTTTCCCGTGCATAAGGGATGGCGCATAGGTGATGTTTCCGCCAAAGGCTTGACCGATTGCCTGATGTCCAAGGCAAACGCCGAGGATAGGATACGTTGCGCCCAACTCCCGGATGAGAGAGACGCAAATCCCTGCATGTTCAGGTCTGCCTGGACCCGGGGAGATGACAATTCTTTCAGGGTTAAGCTGGACTATTTCTTCCAGAGTTATTTTGTCGTTCCGAATGACCTTAATCTCATGCTCGAGTTGTCCGATAAGCTGGACGAGGTTGAAGGTGAAGGAATCGTAATTGTCAATTAGTAAAAGCATTGGTGATGATTGTGAATATTCTGTTACTTATGATGTTGTCCAATAAATATGGCGCCATTGTAGCGATGGGTATAAAATCCATCGCTTGTAGAGCGTTTTCAAAGTGGTCATCTAAATATGATTAAGTAATTTGTTCTGCAAGCTTCAGCGCTTCAACAAGAGCTTTTGATTTATTCATCGTTTCGTGATATTCGCTCTCAGGGTCTGAATCGGCAACAATACCGGCGCCTGCTTGAAAGTAAATTTTATCGTTTGTTGCGAACATTGTCCTGATTGCAATACATATATCCATATTCCCGGAAAAATCAAAATAGCCAACACCGCCGGCATAGATGCCGCGACGCGTCGTTTCTAACTCATCAATAATTTCCATAGCACGAATTTTTGGCGCGCCGCTGACGGTTCCGGCGGGGAATGTTGCTTTTAAAACGTCAATACAAGATTTGCCGGCGGGAAGCGTTCCAATGACACGCGATGCAATGTGCATGACATGAGAGTACCGGACAATGAACATCAGCTGGTCAACTTGCACGGTTCCAATTTCACAGACTCTTCCCAAATCATTTCTCCCTAAATCAACGAGCATGATATGCTCGGCACGTTCTTTTGTGTCGGCAAGAAGTTCTGTTTCGAGCTGCTTATCTTCAGTATCGCTTTTCCCGCGGGGGCGGGTTCCTGCTATAGGGTAAACTTCAGCGAGCTTGTTTTCGACGCGGACGAGAATTTCAGGAGATGAGCCGATTACCGTCATGTCATCGAAATGAAGATAATATAAATATGGTGATGGGTTGATAACACGCAATGCCCTGTAGACCTTAAATACATCACCCAGATATGTCGTTGAAAAGCGTTGAGAAAGAACAGCCTGAAAAATATCCCCTTCAAAAATATATTGCTTTGTTTTTTCGACAATGCACATGAACTCCTCTTGAGAGAGTTCATGCCGAATAGTATCCACATCAGAATGAAAAGGAATTCTCTTATGGTCGGGAGCGAGCAGCAGGTTTTCTAATCGTTCAATCTCAGCTTGGGCAGAATGGAAGAGAACTTGAAGGTCGCTTTGTTCATTGACAATTGAATTGACAATGATTGTAATTTGATGCTTAAGATGGTCGAAAACAAGCACAGAAGTGAAGAGAGAGAGAATAGTATCGAATGTTCCGGTATTATCTTCGACGGAGCAGGGGATGTTTTCAATAAAGCGTATAGCATCATACCCAATAAAGCCGACAAGCCCTCCATTAAAGCGGGGAAGCTCAGGTAGTGCAGGCTGCTTAAATGAACCAATCACCTTTTGAATAACATCAAAGAGATTTTCTTTTGTTTCTTTGGTTCTGTGGTTTTCTGTAATCCATGTCGTGCCTCCCTTGCATTTAATGGTAACGATTGGATTGCTGCCTATGAATGAGTATCGCGCAAAACGTTCTCCACCTTCAACGCTTTCCAGAAGGAAAGAGCTTGCCACATTGTCGCGTATTTTGAGATACGCGGAAACAGGCGTCAACGTATCAGCAAGAAGGGTCTTGCTGAAGGGGATGACGTTAAAAGATTGCGAGAGTATTTTGAATTCGTCGAAGGTCATTTAGTTAGTTTACATGAACCCATCTCCCTTCCCCCCTTCCCTTGAACAAGGGAAGGGGGGAAGGGAGAAAGGGTTATTTTGAAATTACATAATTGATGTTACGCATGAGCATGATGTGTACAACACGAAATCACTGTACTGCCTTTGTTATATTACACACACCCCTCAATCTCCTCTCAAGTCCCGAAGGGATTCCGTTGGAAAGGGGACTTATTCCCCTCCTTGGAGGGGTGGGTTCGCGAACTAATCCAGAAACAAATGCTGGTTGGTGTGTAAATTCAGCTATATAAATAATTTTGTACTTAAATAAACTAAAAAGCCCTTCTTAGT
>SCUC01000083.1 GCA_004322375.1 Bacteroidota bacterium | reverse complement strand
TTTTTCGGGAATGTTACCGTTGTGCGCAAGAACCAAAGACCTTTTATCAAACCCTACATGATAGGGCTGCAAACATTTTCTTTTCCCCTCAATGTCTTTTTCTCTTCCTCCGGAGGTTGCGTACCTATTGTGACCTATCGCCAAAGACCCCGAAAGCTGCTCTTCTTCGAGTTTTCCATCGGGAAAAGCTTGAGCTACAAGACCTAGCTCTTTATAAAGATTGAAAAATCCGGAATAATCACTTCTCGTTGCGATACCCGATCCGTCTTCGCCACGGTTTTGCTGATCATGAAGAGCAATTCTTACTGCAGGTGCGACGTCTTTGCCCGTAAAACTAATCATCCCTACTACGGTGCAATGGTCTCGAGGTTTGTCAATTTCCCGACTAAAATTTGAAGCGTTTTCCGCTTTAACCATTAGTTAAATCCATTAAAAATAAGCTCGTGAAAATCTACACCTATAATGCGGTTTTTTATCTAAAAAGTCAACCCTTGGTAGAAATATAAGAAGTAAGCTCGGAAATTTTTACTCTTTTCTGAGTTGCGCTATCTCTGTCCCTAACAGTCACGGACTCGTCTTTTAAGGAATCGAAATCAACCGTTATGCAAAAAGGTGTTCCAATTTCGTCTTGTGCGGCATAGCGCTTTCCGATATTTCCCCTGTCATCCCACGCCGCCATAAATTCCGGCTTCAAGCTTTCATAAATTCCGCGCGCTTTATCAACAAGCTCCTGTTTGTTTGCAAGAAGAGGAAAGACGGCAACCCTATATGGTGCAAG
Organism: Bacteroidota bacterium; assembly: GCA_004322375.1. Taxonomy (GTDB): domain Bacteria; phylum Bacteroidota; class Ignavibacteria; order UBA10030; family SZUA-254; genus FW602-bin19. The sequence goes on along the minus strand of SCUC01000083.1, from coordinate 903 downwards.
CTTTGGATGAAGCTTGAGAAATACTCTCCCGTTTTCTTCAGTATACGCATCAAGAAGCAAAAATAGAATTGAGCGGTCAACTCCTGCTGAAGTTTCAATGTCCCAAGGAATATATTCTTCATTTGTCGCCTGATCGCGGTATTTCATGCTGTGTCCCGAAAATTCCTGATGACGCGAAAGGTCCCAGTCAGCCCTATGGTGAATTCCCATAAATTCCTGCCAACCCCAAGGAGCATTGTATTCAATATCAACTGCGGCTTTTGCATAGTGTGCGCGTTCATTTTCTTCATGGTCGCGAAATCTCATATTTTCTTTTTTTATACCCAAAGACAAATACCAGTCCATCCTATTTTTCTTCCAATACTCAAACCATTTTTTACCTTCCGCTTCTTCCGGCTTTATGTAAAATTGAACTTCCATCTGCTCGAATTCGCGCGATCTGTATGTAAAATTTCCGGGAGTTATTTCATTTCTGAAAGCTTTTCCGATTTGCGCAATACCGAAGGGGATTTTAACACGTGTTGATTTAACAACGTTATCAAAATTTACGTGCACGCCGTTTGTTATCTCTCCTCTTAAATAAATTTCCGACTGTTTTCCCTCAATTACACCAAGGTATGCTTTGACAAGTAAATTAAATGCCTGAGGCTCTGTCCAATCAACCATTGTACCTTTATGCGATTTTGTATGCTCTTCAATTTCCTCCAGCTTGTCGGCCCTCAATCTTTGGTGACAAATTTTGCACTCGACTAGAGGATCCGTAAATGCGGCGACGTGGCCGGATGCTTCCCAGGCGCGCGGATTCATCATAATTGCGGCGTCAAGCCCTACGACATCGTCGCGGAGTTGAACCATTTCCTTCCACCAAAGATCTTTGAGGTTCTTTTTGATAAGGCTTCCGAC
>SCUC01000082.1 GCA_004322375.1 Bacteroidota bacterium | reverse complement strand
GGGAAGAAATCCGGGTACGTCTTCAAACACGAGCAACGGGATATTAAACGCATCGCAAAAACGGACAAAACGCGCCCCTTTAATTGATGAATCAATATCCAGCACCCCCGCAAGCGCTGAAGGCTGGTTTGCTATAACCCCGATTGACCTTCCTCCCAACCGCGCAAACCCGACAATAATATTCTGCGCATACAACTCATGCACTTCAAAAAAATCACCATCATCCACAACAATCTTGATAAATTCTTTCATATCGTATGGCTTGTTTGGATTTTCGGGAATGAGGGTATTTAACTTCTCATCGTTTCTGTTAACGTCATCTTTACATTCATACAACGGCGGGTCATCCATATTGTTGGATGGTATAAAGCTGAATAGTTTTCGTATTCCTTTCAAACATTCTACTTCATTCTCTGATGCAAAATGCGCCACACCCGATTTCGTCGCGTGCGTTATCGCTCCTCCTAAATCTTCAAACGAAACATCTTCATGGGTTACGGTTTTAACGACATTCGGTCCCGTAACAAACATGTAGCTCGTGTTCTTTACCATGAAAATAAAATCCGTAATTGCGGGAGAATATACCGCGCCACCTGCGCACGGTCCCATCACTGCCGAAATTTGCGGCACAACTCCCGATGCAAGCGTGTTGCGAAGAAAAATATCCGCATATCCGCCGAGGCTCACCACTCCCTCTTGAATACGCGCTCCGCCTGAATCGTTCAACCCGATAATTGGCGCGCCGACTTTAAGCGCCATATCCATAATTTTACAAATCTTCTCCGCGTGCGCCTCTGAAAGCGACCCGCCAAATACCGTAAAATCCTGACTGAAGACAAATACCAGCCTGCCGTCAATCGTGCCGGTTCCTGTTACAACCCCATCGCCTAAATACTGCTCCTTTTCCAGTCCAAAATCATGACTGCGATGCTCAACGAGTGCGTCAATCTCCTGGAAGCTGTTTTTATCGAGCAACACATCAAGCCGCTCTCGCGCTGTCAGCTTCCCCTTTTTGTGCTGAGCTTCAATTCGCTTCTCTCCCCCGCCAAGCTTTGATTTGGATTTGAGGTCGTGGAGTTGTTGGAGTTTATTCATTTTAGGACTTCCCAATCTTCTTCTGCTACAGAATCAAAAGGGTTATCATAACGAAGAGGAGTGCCTTGTAATGGATATTTTTCTTTTTCAATTTCATTGCGTTCCGTAGAAGGAATAGTTGGAACCTCCACTTTTTCCCCTTCCTTATAAGGAAGACCGTTCAGAAATAATGTTCCCTCTTTTGTAATGACTGTTTCTGTTTTGAAGGTTTCCATTGTAGTTCCTGATTTTCTCTTTTAATGTAACAGTCTTACCAATAAAACTCAAATTTATTAAAGGGTTGTTCCAAAAACTATCCAGGCTCCACTCTGCGTCCTCGCAGAGTGAGGGATACTATTTGGTTTCAAAGTTTCTCCGAGGATGCTCTACGAGCCGTTGGCAGAAACGAGCGATAGGGTTTTTGGAACAACCCTAAAGTCTAAATCATCCTATACAACTCTTTTAAAAATTGTTATTCGGTATTTCAAGTAATATCCTCGCCTAACTACTTTCTTGAAGAGTCAATACTTTATGTCTCTGCGTCTTAGCTTAAGAAAAACCTCAACCCCCAACCAACCGCTCCCACATCTCCTTCCAGTTTCGTTTCTTCTTTTTATCTTCCTGTTGAGAAGATGACGTTTCTTTTCTCATATCCGGAATTTCACCGCGGCGCGAGTGCGCATCGGTAAATTCTTTCTCAAACGGTTTACGCCTTCTGGGCCTATCTTTCGGGAGTTGAGAACGCCGGCGCTCATCTTTTGGCTTATCACCGGGGTTCTGCTCACGTTGCTCACCCTTGCCTCTTCGTTCTCTCTGCAACCGTTCATATTCTTCCCGTTCCTTATGCCTTGCACTATGCGAATATAACTCATCACGTCGTTTCTGAGCGCTAGTCTCCTGCTTTTGTTTCTCTTCCTCCTGTTTCTTCATGGTATTCCGGGGTGGGAGGCTTCGTTCATCGTCGCCTCCCTGTCTGTTCTTCTGATGTTGAACAGAACTTTCCTGATGTCGCTTATCTTCTCTTGGTCTCCTCTTATCCTGTTTTTTGAGCTGCCTTTCAACAACCGGCTCTTCTTTTTCACGTTGTTTTCTCGCCTTTTCTCTTGGCGTTTGCTCAATAACCGGAAGCTCGGCAGCATCAACAAATTTTAAGGTAATACTCCCTCTGTACGTAAATAAAATTTGCTTGAAAAATTTCTTATCGTCATCGGTTGCAACCAGTGAGATAGCCTCTCCCTTTTTCCCCGCCCGCGCGGTTCTCCCGACCCGGTGCGTATAAGATTCGACATCACGGGGAATTTCATAATTATAGACGTGTGTAATGTCTTCGATATGAAGTCCTCGTGCGGCAACATCCGTTGCAATCAAAACATTGATTTTCTTGTTTCTGAATTCCGCCGTTGCCCGTTCTCTCTGTGGCTGTGTCATATCCCCATGCAAGCATCGCGCGTTGATGCCCTGCGAGGATAGCTTTTTTGCAAGCTTTGCCGTAACATGCTTTTTGTTGCAAAACACCAGCGCAAGATCGCGTTCGTTCTTCAACAAATGGATAAGCAGGGACATGCGCTTGTCAGGCGTTGTTTGATAGTACGTTTGCTGGAGAAACTCCGGCTTTACCTTCGATTCAAGCGAAACAAGTATCGGGTCGTCAAGGTAGCTCATACTCAGCCGTTCGATCTCTTTTGAAACCGTCGCGCTGAATAACATCGTTTGTTTCTTCTGCGGCATCCGCTTCAAGATACGCTCGATGTCGGGGATAAACCCCATATCAAGCATTCTATCAGCTTCGTCAAGCACTAAATTTTTTATCGTATCCAGGCGCACAACATTTCTATCGAGCAAATCAATCAGTCGTCCGGGCGTGGCAACGATAATATTCGTTGTTTTCATTTTTCGCGCCTGGTTGTTGATAGAAACCCCTCCATAGACCGACGTAATTCCGAGATGATTGCCTTGTGAAAATTTTACAAACTCGCCGGCGACTTGAGCACAGAGTTCCCTTGTAGGAACTAACACAAGTGTTGTTAATCCATCGCTCCTTTTCGTTTGCTCCAATATTGGAATAGCAAAGCTTAGTGTTTTCCCGGAGCCGGTTTCCGATTGAGCTAATACATCTCTTCCCTCCTTGATTGCAGGGATAATTTCTTTTTGGATGATGGTAGGTGTTGTAATGCCATGTCGTTCTAAAAGCGAGACCATCGCTTTCCCGACATGGAGTGAATCAAATTTCATTCGTTATGTTTCCTTTCTCGTTCTACTGTCGAAACGAACTCGCCTGTTCGTTCCATTATTGGTAATATTTAAATTTCTCGAGCGCGATTCAATGAATCATCTATATCGCCGAGAATGTTTTCTTCGCCAAGCGTCCGGATTAAAAATGAAGAACTCACGCAACATCGTTTCTGTACATCTTAGCGAGGAAAAAATATGTTTTTATCTTCTTTTTCGTTTTACAATGTATTTACCTCTCGGTTCTTCAACCAAAAACCCAATACGTTTCTTAGGCTGGTACTCTTGTATCATAAGCTTACGGATTGCTTCAAAGATGACTTGAAATTGACAGTCATATTTTTTTTAAAATCTTCAAGCTTCAAGGAAAGTTCTTTGTGTGAACTGATGAGTTCCCTTAACCGTACAAATGCGCGCATGATTTCTATGTTCACGCAAATTGCCGTTCGCTGTTCAGAACTGACGAAAGCATGGCAAACCCGTGTTCTGTAAACACCATAGGAAGATACTGCCTCCCGCCGCGCCTTTTCTTTAAGGTCGCAAATTGCGACCTCAAAGATTCATATTCTTCCAAGCTTAGTTCAAACATGAAATCCTTGGGAAATCTATGAATATTCCTTCGAACCTGTTCATAAGCCTCTTTGTCGAAACCCAGTACAACTCCGCAAGATGGGAATCCATCATTACTTTTTGTCCACGAATTAAATAAATTCGTTTCTCAATTATTTCCGTGATTGGTAATTCAGCGTTCACAATTCTGACTGCTTCTTCAATTTACTTTTTCAATCACCCCGCCACCGACTAAAATTTTTCCATCATATAAAACAACAGATTGACCGGGAGTAATTGCCCGCTTTGGGTTGTCGAACACTACGCGTATGTTTCCATTCGTTTCAGGAAAGACTGTCGCAGGTGTTGCAGTATCTTTATACCGCACTGCTGCTTCAACCCGCATCGGTTCCGACAACGCTTCTATAGAAATAAAGTTCGTATTGCCCGCAACCAACTCACGTCTGAGTAAATCATCGGAGCGCCCTATGGTGATAGTATTAGTCTGCGCGTTGATGTCTGTAACGTAAACACGCTCGCCATACGCTCCCAAGCCGCCGCGTTGTCCGATAGTGTAATACGGAAACCCGCGATGCTTGCCGGCAACTTTTCCATCAAACAAAACATCCCCATCGGCAAGTTGTGTCTCAATATCAGGAACGCGCTCTTTTAAGAAACGCCGGTAATCATTATCTGCCACAAAACAAATTTCAAAACTTTCCTCTTTCGTTGCTGTCTTCAGACCGTATTTCACAGCAAGCTCACGAACCTGAGGCTTTGTTAATTCCCCGATTGGAAAAATTGTCTTGCGTAACGCTTCTTGAGATAATCCCCAAAGAGCGTACGTTTGGTCTTTGTTCCCATCGAGAGGGCGCGAAAGGTTATACCGTTTTGTCGTCTCGTCAACCCAAACGCGAGCATAATGACCTGTTGCAATCGCGCTTGCGCCTAACGTTTCCGCCTTTGCAATCAACTCACCCCATTTGATTTTGCGATTACAAATAATACAGGGATTGGGTGTTCTCCCCTGCAAATACTCATCAACAAAATTGTCAATAACGTCGCGCCCGAATTGCTTCGTAAAATCAACTACATAATGCGGAATTCCCAGCTTCACCGCAACAATACGAGCATCATTAAATGCATCCAACCCGCAGCAGCTGGTTTCATTCCCGATATTGCCGCCTACTTCATCGAAATGATACGTTTTCATGGTTATTCCGATGACATTATACCCCTGTTGAAGCAATAACGCCGCGGCGACAGAGGAATCTACCCCCCCGCTCATC
>SCUC01000012.1 GCA_004322375.1 Bacteroidota bacterium | reverse complement strand
TAAGCTGGTAAATGGGAGTCGAGGCAACGCCAATATTCTCATAAAACCAGAATGAGCGACGCTGCATGTTATTCGGTCCCATGTTAATAAACCCTCCGATAAATAAGTCGAGATCGTCATCACCATCAATATCAACGAGATTTGGTTGGTTGTACCCGGAAGTGTGGAGCGATCCATCCGGCGGGAATGACTCGTTGGAGCATTGGAGTAACGGAGTGTTGGAATTTCCGTTGTTAGGGAGCAAAAATAGTCTCTGCGAATTTAAGTCGCCCATGATTAAATCTTGAGCGCTATCGCCGTTAATATCTGCAAGCTGAAGAATGCTTCCGCCGTGGAGAGCGTTTTTTCCGGGGATAGCGCTTGCGCCATCTTTTAAGCAGGAGTCGTTTACGATGACGACGCCCTGAAATCGTCCGTCAGCATAGCGAAACGATGGCGAAACGTGTGTGCCGATATTTTCATAGAGCGTGATTGAGCCGTCAAAATTGCTGGCGTAAAAATCGTAATCGTTATCACCGTCAAGGTCGGCAAAGGTCGGGATGCCGATATAGCCATTGATAATAGGAGAACCGGACGTATCGAGCATCGTTGAATCTTGAAGAGTGAAAACCGGGTTTTGTTGGGTTCCTGTATTAGGATAATAAGAAATGCTGTTTCCACCATTATCTGAGAGAAAATCAATTGTAGCATCTCCGTTGAGGTCAACGAACAGGAACCATGCTGTGAAGCGTGGCAGCGTCAATTCATTAGGTCGCAGCTTTAATTCCGCTTGCTGTGGAGTTCCTTCGTTCCGGTAAAAATCAACATTCTGATCTGCATCGAAAATGAACAAATCGAAATCGTTGTCCCCGTCAATATCAACAAAGCGATGATTCGGCGCGTCAACGCCTCCCGCGAATGGTTGGGCGATAGTGTCGTTGTAAACAATAACAGGGATTGTTTCTATTTCCCTGGTGAAGGGCTGGGAGAATGCTTGCGATACTACAACCAAAATCAAAAACAAGAAAACCGCCAGGACATGTATTGTTCGATTGTATGTTCGGGACCTCCCCTGTATTCGTGGTTGACCAAAAAGTCCGAAAGTGTCATTCTGAACGGAGCGAAGCGTAGTGAAGAATCTCTGTACCTTCAAAGTTATACTATATTGAAGGTACAGAGGTTCTTCAGGATAGCTAGTATTACAAAAATCTCTTAGTCTATGCATGGACTACCTGTTCTGCTTTATCTGTAGTGTTTAGTTTCTCTTTCATAGATTTCTTTTGTAGCTGTGGAACGAAAAATTCTTCCATTGTCATGTTACTCAATCCCATTTCAACTAATTGCGTTATGTCCAGTTTCGATTCTGCTTCATGAACTTCCTCCAGAGATGCCCATGTAGCAGGATTGCGCGGAGCAAGAAAAGAGCAGCAATCATCATAAGGCTCTTTGGAAATATCATACGAGCCGATGATGCGCGCTGTTGCCATTGTTTCTTCCTTATCCATCCCTGAAAGGGGACGAAGAATCGGCATCGTTGCTGCCTCGTCAATGACGCGAATATTGCGAAGCGTTTGCGAAGCAACTTGTCCGACCGCTTCCCCTGTGACTAAGGCTTCTGCTTTTCGTTCTTTTGCGAGCGCTTCAGCGACACGAATCATGAATCTTCTATAGAATATAACCCTCAGATGCTGCGGTGTGTTTAACACGATTTCATTCTGTACATCGGCAAACGGAACAATAAATAATTTTGAATGAAACTGGTATTTTGTGAGAACTGTAACAAGATCGCGTACCTGTTCGAGAGCCTGTATGCCTGTATAGGGCATACTATGAAAATGAACGAATAAGACATTGCACCCCCGTTTCAACATACGCCATGAAGCTACCGGAGAATCGAATCCTGCCGAAAGCAACGATACAACTTTGCCGCTTGCTCCAACAGGCAATCCGCCTGCACCCTGTATTTTTGAACGATAAATGTAGGCGACTCCTTCAACAATTTCGATAAAGATAGTTTCATCCGGCGACGTGAGATTTGCACGTACACTAAACCTGTTACAAAGATACTCTCCTACTTTTACATTGACCGCAACAGAGTTCATCGGGAATCGCTTGTCGGGTCTCGTGGTATGCACCCTGATCGTCTGGAATGATGTATCGTTGAGTAATTGCCCGGCAATAGAGCAAAAGGTTTCGATACGTTGCTCGACCTTGACTCCGACACAGATGTTCGCGATGCCAAAGACGAGTTTCAATCGCTGGGCGAGCTCTTCAATATTAGTATCTGGAGAATCGAACTCGATGACAAATCGCCCATAGCCGCCCCTGATGGTGAACTGTGATGAAAAATCTTTCAGCGCGGTTCGGATATTGTTCATGAGCATTTTCTCAAAATAGCCGCGGTTGCCGCGCTTGAGCGTAATTTCGTGGTGATGGACAACAATAACGGGATTCATTACAACAAGATAATTTTTTAAGGAGGGAAAAGCAAAGAGCATTTGCCCGGTAATAAAAAAGCCCGGGTTAAAACCGGGCTTTGCAGGAATGTAAAACGTATTATCGGTGAGCCGTAGGGTTACTTCACCAGTAGTAATTTCTTCATATCGGTATATACTTGCTGGCCTGTTTCGTTATCATCATACTCAACGGAGATGCGATAATAGTATATCCCGCTAGGCATACCTGAGGCATCCCAGGCTACTTCATGTCTTCCCGGTGGCATTGTAGTATTCACTAACGTTGCAACTAATCTGCCCATCATGTCATAGATGTTCAATGCTGTAAATCCTGTCATCGGAAGATCGAATCTTAAGGAGGTGCTGGGATTGAATGGATTGGGATAGTTTTGATATAACGCATATTGCTTTGGCGTTTCATTATTCCAAGCAACCGCGTTCGGTTTGGCAAAAGTAAGTGCGAACGTATCAGCAGAAGCAACGGTATCAATTCCATCCGTTACACTAACAGTCCAATGACAAAGAATATCTGCGGTAAGAGAAATTGTAATCTTTTCGACGATGTTGATGCTTGTATCCGATAACGGGACGGCAAGAAGAGTATCAATGCCCGTTCCTTGGATTCTCAGGCTGAAAATGTATGTCAGCAAATCATCCGGGTCATCATCGGATGAGGTACTCCATTCAAAGAGAGCTACCAATGTGTCTGCTCTTAACGTGTCGTTGGTATTGTTTGCCGGGGATATCAGATGAACTGCCAACGGATTGCTTCGCGCAAAATTCGCGGTAATGCTCATATTGCCGGTTACAGAAACAATATATGGAGTAGTTGAACCTGTTATATCGCCGCTCCAATTGACGAAATGCTTTCCGCTATCTGCTGTCGCGCTCAGGGCTACAGTATCGCCATAATGATAAGTTGCCTGCTCGGGGTTCTTCGTGACACTCCCATCACCGACAGTTGTAACTGTCAGGGTGTATTCATCTTGAGTGAATGTACCCGTAACATTCTTATCCCCATCCATTATAACAGTAGTAGAAGTAGTCGTATCTCCGCTGAAGCCGGCAAAAGTCCAGCCGGTATCTGCCGTTGCGCTTAACGTTACGGTATCCCCGTCATTATAGGTAGCCTGATCAGGATTTTTGGTTACAATCCCATTACCGACTGTATTAATGGTTAGCGTGTACACAACCGGAATATTGATGCCTAAAGCTGCAACAGCGTCTATTTCCTGAAAATCCGGAACAGCGGCGATGTTTAATTCGACTCTGATTTGGCTCACATCATAGCTTGTTAATGGAAAAGTAGCCTGTAATAATCTTGAGCTTGTTGTTGAAACAGCGCTCGCCGTGCCTGTCCATACGGTCTCCCATCCTGTCGTGTTTGGATTTTTCACTTGAATTTTATCAACTCCCCCCGGGGCGTATGTTTCGTACACATGAATTTCATAGAGTGGAAGGGGAGTAGCAAGTTGTATCTCTATGCTCGCGCGCCCGTCATCCGGATTCGAGCCTGTCCAGGCATATCCATTATCACCATAGGAAGGATAAACATCAGGCTCGCCGAGAATTTTATTTGCACTAAAATCACCGGTACTGTATTGAGAGCTGAATGTCAAAACACTGTCGGCAAATTGTATTGCAGTATAATCGTAATACAGGGAATCATTATTAAAATAATGTGGGGGTGTTGTATCCTCGGAAGCCGGCACTACATAACTGAGTGATGATATCCCCTCGTATCCTGTCGTATCGCCCGGTGGGTTTATCCAAAACTTATAATGTATCGTGTTGCCGATACTACTGATATTGAACGTTTTGGTATAGATACTATCGTTATCAGGATCGCTAAGCGTATCTATCACGTTCCAACCTGAATAATCGCTTCGCAGCGCGACGGTGCCGTTAATATCCCATAACGATTTTAGCAGAGTATATTTCATATTTACTTGAAAAGTAACAGGAATTCCGCCGGAAGCGGTAAAACGACCTGTGGAGCCTCCACCATCATTTTCTAACGTAGCGGCGATAACACTGTCGGGAGGGGCAGCTGTTACAACGAAACAGATGAGCAGGGTAAAGAATAAATACTGTTGTAGAGTGTGATAAGAAGAACAACGTAACAACTGAGCCATAAAGATACTCCAATGGTTTGTGATGATAAAATAAAGAACATAAAGATGATAGATAAGTCACCCGGTACAATATAACTCTTTTTTGATGAGGTCATAATTAGTAGGTACAAACAATATCATGATGCAAGATGTTGGATGCACGATTCAGACCAATCCATGTCATGGTACTTCTACCCGCATCAGAATTTTACGCTCTATGAAATTGTCAAAAGACCTTTCTCGTAAAGGATTTCGTAGGGTTGTCCAAGTTGTCAAGCCGTAAGAGAAGGGAGCGCCCGCCTGCCGGACCGCGAAGGATCTGATACCTCGTTTTGGGAACGAATTCAACCTTCGCCTCTCTCCGAGCTGTAAGCCGCTGCTAATGACATGTTTCTTTCTACTTGCTGTAGAAGACTGAAAGAGACGTTTTCATTACTTTTACCCATCCCTATCCCTTCCCTACTTTGTAGGGAAGGGCAAAACGAATCCCCAAGAACCCGATGCGCATTGGCGGGATGGGTTGAAGTAAAGCGCATGGTTGCACATACAATGTCATCAACGCGAAAAACAGTGGCAAGCCATTGTTTGATTTCAGGGTGATGATTCTGCGAGTTTTCGGTCAGTTACCAAAAACCCGTACCTACCCAGAAATACGGGTGAGCTCGGATTGCTGACATTATAGAATGAAACGTTTGTTCGACTGGAGACGACCAACAGCCAGCCTGTATTGATTGCATCGTATCCCTTATTGCCTGAGACTCGCGAAAGTTCTTTAATGTCATACACGTCTTCAGTATTTAAAATAACGAGACCGGAGCTATCATCACAGACGTACGCGATTCTGTCTCTCACGGCTAGACCCATAGGTTGCGGTAAGGGATACGAGACCAATAGGGAAGGCTTCATCAAGTTCTTGATGTTCACTACATGAAGCGCGCTTACCACCTGACCGCATCGCTTATTGCCGCGAAGCGTGATATAGGCTAATGTATCCTCCACAACAACGGGGTCGCAGGCGCGGGCATGGGTAAATGTGGAAACATACTGCGGGTTGCGCGGATTGTTTCTCGAATAAATCACCATCCCGTTTTGCCCGCCGATGAAGAGATAGTTTTCATAAGGGAACAACGTTTCGATTCCCCAGCCGATATTGATTTTATTCAGATACCGCGGTGTAGTCGGCGTTGTAACGTCAAAGACATAGAGCTGGTTGTAGTCAATGCAATAGAGATAATTATCAACTACGGCAAAACGCGCCATCGAGCCGCCTGTTCCATTGGAGGTTCTTGTGTCGTATTGACCTGCCGGCGAATCAGCCGTCGTAACAAATTCGCCGTCATTGCATGATGAACAACCTCTGGCGCCACCGATAAAATTTGTTGTCGGCATGATGGGAGCCGGTCTGGGGTCTCCCCAACCTTGTTGATATGAATTTTGAAAAATGTTGAATACCGTATCAACGACAACAGGATGACGCGGGTCTGAAACGTTATAGACAATCAAGTGAGAGTATGAGTCGGCATAAAGATGTATGGTCGCGCCGTTGTTGGTAGCGACAAGCGCCATATCATGATTTCCTTTGATGTCTAATCTTCCCAAATCCAAAGGCGCTGATGGGTTAGTGACATCGAGAAAACGTATGCCGTAGGTGAGCTCGCTAACAAGCACGATGTTATCGCGAGTGTATATTTTGCCGAATTCGACAAGGGGGGCCATTGGCGCTTCCCACCCGATAGATAAAAGAACAACGATACTAATGAACAACATCCAGAATTTGATAGTACGCATCATATCTTGCTCCTTTCTGAATACATTCGTGCGGAATGTGGACTGCGAAAAGCTGGTATAGGTTACAATTTTATTTTGAGAAATTCAAGAAGGAAATGCTGAAATATTGTCAAAATGCCAAAGAAGGTTCTAACTACTATAAAAAAGCTTCATGTAGCGATGGTCTACGACTCGGAGAGGTTTTATACCCATCGCTACAACTAGAACTGTTCGGCTATCCCCAACCGCGCCAATTCATCCGCGCGTTCATTCAATGCAACGCCGGAGTGTCCTTCCACCTTGTGAAATGTAATATTGAATTGCCTCACCAGGGCAAGAAGCCGCTGCCATAGTTCTTTATTCTCGACAGGTTTTTTCTTAACATTCTTCCAGCCGTTGCGTTCCCATTTTACATACCATTCTTCGTTCATGCAATTGACGAGGTACGCGCTATCGGTATATACTTCGACTGGCAGTGTTTTATCCTTGATTTCTTCAAGCGCTTTGATGCAGGCTGTTAGCTCCATGCGCTGATTCGAAGTATTTTTCTCACCGCCGTGCAGTTCCTTTACAGCATTTTTATATTTCAGGATAACGCCCCAGCCTCCTTTGTTGGTAGAGAATTGGTTGCCGGAACACGCGCCGTCGCAGTAGATGATGATGGTTTCTGATTTCTGTGGCTTCAAAAGGTTCTCACTATAATTTCGTTAATATACCGATTTTCAGTTTCGTTTGCACGTAATAATAGCCTATTCACAAATGATTTTGTGCTGTTCCCTGCACGGAAATTGATTCTTCCTTATGAAGTTCTTATCTTGAATAGCAAATCGTATGCCTGAAGAATCAACCATACTGCTTAACGGGAAGCAACGCGGACGTCCGCATTTTTGGTGGCTGCTTTCCGGCGTGTGGCTCATTCTCTCGTTCATCATGGCGAACCAGCTTGTGTTGCGAACATCGGGAACAGAGTCCGCAGTGAGCTGGTACAATGCCTTCATGCTGGAATTTTTCTACTGCGTGCAATGGGTAGCCTTAGCGCCATTGACGCTTCGCGTAGCCCGTGTGTTCCCGCTTCAAAGCAAAAAATTTTTTGTGGGAATTATTGTCCACCTGACGGCAGGAGCGCTGATGTCTGCGGCAACAATGGGCGGACGAACCGTTCTCAACTGGGTGTTCTTGCATCACATGCAAACGGCGTTGACGTGGGAACGGGTACTCAACAACATGACGGAAGCGCTCGATTATGGCATGATGAGCTACCTCTTGAATATGTTCTTTTGTTATTCATACACGTTTTACGAACGGGCGAAGGAGCGCGAAGTTCGCGCGTTGAAGCTCGAAGCCGAATTGGGGCAAGCGCAGCTGCAGGCGCTCAAGATGCAATTGCACCCGCACTTCTTTTTCAACACCCTGAACACGATTTCCGTGTTGATAAGAAAAAAAGAGAACGAGCTTGCCGTGGAGATGATTGCGCGGCTCAGCAAGTTTCTCCGCTACACGCTGGAGAAAACCGATACACAGGAAGTGACTCTTGCAGAGGAGCTTAATGCAGTTGAGATGTATTTAGAAATTCAAAAGGCGCGCTTCCAGGATAAGCTGAACGTACAACGCGCGATTTCTCCCGACGTGCTGAACGTTCGCGTGCCGACGCTTATCTTGCAGCCGCTTCTCGAGAACGCTCTCGAACACGGTATTGCAAAACGAGAGCAAGGGGGTGTTGTTGAGCTTTCCGCAGAACGGGTGAACGGCGCCGTTCACATCCGGGTTACCGATAACGGTCCCGGCATCAATCCGGGGAACAATGCAGCCGAACGACGCGGCATCGGATTGCAAAATACGGAATCCAGACTGCAAAAATTATACGGGGGGGAGTACGGGTTCGAGATTTCTTCTAAGCTGGAAGGGGGAACAACGGTACAAATTACTTTGCCATATCAGCTTGTCAAGTAAAAAATCAAAAGTAAAAAAATAGAAAATTGGCATTTGTGATTTGGATTTTTCCTTTGACACATTATATCTTACATCCAGCATCGAGTATCAAGCATCTAACCAACTATGTCTATTCGAACCTTAATTGTTGATGACGAACCATTAGCACGGGAAGGAGTGCGCTTGTTGCTTGAGAAAGACCCGGAGTTTTCTATCGTTCGCGAGTGTGGTAGCGGCTCCCAGGCATTGGAATCGTTGAAGCAGCATACGGTTGACCTGTTGTTTCTCGATATCCAGATGCCGGAGATGAACGGGTTTGAAGTTCTGTCCCATATTCCCGGCGCGAAAATGCCGGTTGTTATTTTTGTAACGGCATACGACCAGTTTGCGGTGCAAGCGTTCAAAGTCCACGCGCTGGATTATCTTCTCAAGCCCTTTTCCGATAAAGAGTTTTATGATGTGTTGAACCACACCAAGGAATTCCTCAAGCTGAAATCGCTGGAGCCGTTGACGGAGAGGCTTTCGGATTTACTCTTTGATATGAACGGCAAGAGGGGGGATACAAAAGCAAAGTATGAGCAATATGTCAGCCGGATCGCGGTGAGCTCAAAAGGGAATATCATCCTTGTTCCTGTGGAAGAAATAGATTGGGTAGAGGCGGCTGATTATTATGTCTATCTCCACACGAAAGGAAAATCGCATATCTTGCGCGAGACTCTTTCCACGCTTGAAGAAAAATTAAACCCCGACCAATTTATCAGGATTCACCGCTCCAGCATTGTCCGTATTGACATGATACAGGAAATCCGTCCGTTCTTTGAAGGGGAATCTGTTGTCATGATGAAGGACGGAACGAAATTGAAGCTTGGAAAAACGTACAAGCAGAAGCTGAAAAAATTTTTGCACGGGGATTTGTAGTAGAGACGCCCCGGCGGGGCGTCTCTACATTATTATCCTACCATTTTTCCGATTTCTTTTCGCGATGTTCCCAACGCCAGCAATGAACGGATAAGCAAATCAAGCGAAACCGACGGATCGCCTGCTTCCATTTTTGCAATTCGCGACTGGCTGGATTTTACCACGCGGGCTAATTGCGTTTGTGTGAGATTTTTCTGCTGCCTTCGTTCCTGGAGGTTTCTGCTCAGGGTTAATTTTAGCTCGATATAAACGGATTCTTCAGGGGTAAGATTCAAAAATTCAGAGACAGTTCCAATGTGCCAACCTTTGGCTTGGAGGCGTTTTTTCTTTGCAGGATTCATAATAATTTCTTTAAGCTGATTCGTATAATCGTATTCGGCGTTGACAATTTTTGATAATTTCTTTCGGAGTTTGTTGAGTTTTCTTTTCAAACACTTCCAGAATAACTATAGCGTCTGTATCAAGGAGATAGATTATTCGCCATGTTACGTTTTCGTCGTTTGTTCTCAATTCATGACAATGTACGCCGATTGAAGGCATCGGGCGCGATTGAGGTAACGTGAGTGTAATCCCAATTTGTAATTGACGAAGTAGGCATCCAGCTTCAATCCTGGCTTTTGTTGAAAAGGGAGGAGTTTTTATTTCCCCATGAAGCCAGACTAGTGGTTTTTCATCGTCAATCATGGAGTATAATATATGTCATTTTTGACATAAAACAAAGTTCTTGAAAAACAGGAAAAAATGAAATGAAAGGTTATTTTTATAAACTAAATTCGAAAAAAAGATGCAAAAAAAGTTCTCAAAGCGTTTTGGACATAGTACAAAAGAAAAAGAAATAACGATACGAGAAGATGCTCCTCAAGATTTAAGAGAGTATCTTGTACAGACTCTTTATGTGTTTGGTTATAAACCGTCCTTTTTAAGGGACACTATTTGCAGAGTATTAAGAAAATCGCCAGATAGGAATAATTTTTCTGAGTTTCCCAATATTGAAGGTGAGGTTTATGACTTAGTTAATGATTGCGCATGGTTTTCTGTTTATGATATTATTGAAGCATTTGCACAAGGCATCAAAGCGGAATATAGAGAACGCTTTCACGAAGAGATAAATGACTATTTTTTAACTAATGGTGTAGGATGGAAATTAGAAAATGGTCAGATAGAATTTCGTGGAGACAATATCTTTGAAAAGACGGTATCAAACGTGGTTGATACAGTTGAAACGAACAAGCTTTCCACAGCTAAACAAGAAATTGAAGAAGCGATAAGGGATTTATCAAGACGACCGGAACCAGATATTACAGGGGCAATTCAACATTCGGTTGCTTGTCTTGAATGTGTGGCTAGAGAAGCTGTAGGAAACGATAGCCCAACGCTTGGGGAGTTGATAAAAAAATACCGTGATGTAGTTCCAGCTCCACTTGATCAAGCCATAAGTAAAATATGGGGCTATACTTCTGAACAGGGTAGGCACTTGAAAGAAGGTCAATTGACTCCATATTTAGAAGCTCAATTAATAGTTGAGTTATCTGCGGCTATATCAGCGTATTTGGCAAAAAAGATTAGTAGCGCTGCCAATACAAGTGATGGAGGTTTACCGTTCGAGTAAATAACTGATGTTACTCATGCCGGTAATGTCAGAAAAAAATTTTCTAATTCAGAACACCGAAACGCTAAACAAATTCAAATCTTGAATGTTCAAAACGCTTCAAGTCATCTGAAGACAGCAGTTTTAATTTTTGAATTTCGGGTTTGTTTAGGATTTGGGATTTCGATATTAGAATTTTTCACATCAAACGCCGTTGTTGCGTAACATCAGTAAATAATTGGGTTCTGTCAACACTCATACCTCAACCCTTCATCAATTTTTTTTAGTTTCTTTACAGGCTGTTCTTTTTTCTTTTGGGGGGTAATTTGCTTTTGTGGAGATAGAGCAGCTTCTTCTAACCTCAACTCTCCTCCAAAAAACTTTGCACGCGCTGAAAGGCTGTTTCGTTCTTCCTGTGCAAGAGTGTCGGACACAACAGGAAAACGAATCGTTGTGTTCCATTCGTTCAACCCGCCGCGAAGGGAGAAGATGTTGCGATAGCCTTGTGCCGCCAAAAGCATCCATGCTTGTATAGCATGAAGCCCCCCATCGGAGTACAATATTATAGTATCAGTTTGCGAAAGCTGTTCATCAACAAGTTGAGAGAGAGCTTTCCGTTCCGCATTGGGGATGTGATATTGTAGATAGGCAGCTGAATCGCGCAAATCAATAATGCGCCAGCGAGTTGATGGACGCATTAGCTCATCTGCCAATTCATCGGCTGTGATATGGTCTTCTTCCCGCTCGATAGTTGTTGCTAGTTTCTTAATGTCAACGACTGTGTGCGAGCGCTCTTTCGGGTTGCCAACAATCAGAGCGAGAGAAGCGAGAATGAGAGCGACAACCGCGAGCTTGATATTTAAGAATTTCATTTTTCTGCTACAGGTATTGAATTTAATTTTCGCTCAACGCGTTCGGCGACAACGAATCCGGCTAACGCGATAACAACGACTGCAAAAACAGCAACGCCGTACGGAACGCTGAAATAGGCATCAAGCGTTACCTGTCCCATAGAGGAGGAAGAATAAAATGGTTCGAGCAAGGGAAAGATCTCACCGAATAACGCAATGCCTGCAATCATTCCGAGAAAGTGAATCCACCCATCCATTTTCCCCGTGGTCGCAGCAACACAGCATGTGCCGGGGCAATACCCGCCCATGACAAATCCGATGCCGAAAATAATTCCTCCGGCAAGCTGAGGCACAAGGTACGTCGGGAGAATATACACGCGGGAAAGGTCGAGGACGCCTGCCCACCCAAGCCAGAACATTCCGAGCAGCGCAGTGATGATTGCGGTGAACATTACTTTAAAGACTGTGAGGTCGCGCCCGTAAAATTGCGCGGCAAGCTTTGTCGCGCTGCCAAATCCTGCCTGCTCGAGGATAAACCCGAACGCGATGCCAATGATGAGCGCGATAAGCAGGCTCGCATCGTTATCGAAAAAACCGTATTGAAACAACGGAGCCATCAATTCCATTCCTTCCTGAAGAAGAAAGCGAATGCGTACGCGCTTGCAAACACTGCAAGCATAAATACCCAGCTCCCGACGCTGAGCAACGCCCCGCCCGTTAACGCCTGACCGCTTGTGCATCCGCGGGCAAGTTTGGAACCGAATCCCATAATGATGCCGCCGAAAAATGCCAGAAGCAATCGCTGCCGGTTGGAGGCATTTGCTCCCTTATCAACTGTCAGTTTGATCCTTCGCGAAAAGAGACCGGAGATGAAACCGCCGATAACCAGTCCTGCAACTTCAACAACGAGCCAATCCTTCAACGGGTTTTTGTTTTCGGGGAGATATTCTCTGTAAAATGCGCTGCCCTGAGCATGGGAAGGAGAAACTGCATTGACACCAACTGCGACAACAGATGTTATTGCGCCGCTCGCGCCTAATCCTCTGCCCATTATCACGAATGCGGCAAGCAGCACCAAGCCGAGGCAGACACCAGCAACGTAGGGGTTCATATAGGGAGAGGATTTGAACATGTTTTTTTATCGGGTTAGATTTAACTTGAAAGTAAGAAAATATTTTTTTATGCAGTCCATGATTTATAGCTATTGCAAAAGCTTCTTCCACTTTGAACCTACAGAACTCATCCCTCTACGAGCCGTAGGCTTACAAAGAGAAGGGGCTTTGACAGGCAAGGGGACGAAAGTCCCTCTCTTTGTAAGAGAGGAATTTAGGGTGAGTTAGAGTCGTGAAAACGTATCTTTCAAGTATGGTTCAAACTTTGGGGTTCTTCGTTTATTAAAGTGGAAATTATTTATGCAATAACTATAAGTCATGGGCTGCTATTGGCATCAACAGGTAAATTATTCCTTCTTTTCCGCCTCAGGTTTTTCTACAGGGTAGCTTTCGTCGCGGACGTTCCAATCTTCAAAGCAACCGTCATAGACTGTCGCATCATACCCGAGCATCGTTGCGACTGCAAACGTTACTGTTGCCTGCTGACCCACATGACAATAGCTGACAATTTTCGTTCCCTTCTTCACTCCAAGCTTATCGAACATGCGTTGAAGCGTTTCGGTATCTTTCACTTTTGTTAAGCTGTCCACCAGCGTGGAAAAAGGCATACACTTTGCCCCTTTGATGTGACCGGTGCGGACCACTCCGCCGCCGTTGCCGTTATAAAAGGAGCTATCCCGCGAATCAATAATGATGACGTTTGGATTTGCAAGATTCTCTTTTACCCAATCAGCATCGGTCACAACGGAAGGCTTCGTGCTGAGGGTGAGAGAGCTTCGCTTAACGACAGGCGCTTCTGTGGAGATGAGACGCTTTTCGGCTTTCCACGCATCAAAGCCTCCATCAAGTACGGAAGTCTGCTCCCCCAATCCGAAATAGTTGAACGTTAGAAACATACGTGTGGTGGTTGTAATGCTTCCGCCTGTGAAATAGAGAATAATTCTGGATTGATTCGTGATGCCGAATTTTTCCATCACGGAATCGGCTTGCTCCAGCGTGGGAAGCTCGGTGGATAATTCGGGATTCGAGGGGGCAAGCCAGCTAAACCAGAGATACTGCGCCCCGGGAATATGCCCGACTGTGTAATTACTGCGGCTGAATGCGATATGGAGGATAACGATGTCGGGGTTGTTCAAATGCTCGGCAAGCCATTGTGTTGAGACGAATACCGGGATAGTGCGTTCCTTTCCTTCTGCGGGGATTGCTAACGAGATGATAAAAATAAGGGGCAAAAGCCAGTTCATGATATTCCTTTCAAATAAAAATGAGTATAGGGCTATCGTCTATTGCAATGTAAGGGAAATCTCACAAATTGCCCTGTCCGATATTTTCTCCGCGACAAAAGAATGAATTGGTTCCCTGTTCCACAACTTGAATGATACATGTTTCATTCCGATGACGGGGAAAGCAATGGTTGGTATAGCGGACATTGAGAAGCTCTACGGTAGGGAGATTACCCGATTTCAACCGGCAAGAATAATGGATTTACATTGCTTTCGTTACAATCAAATGATACATCAGTAACGTAATGATGTAAGAAAAAGTTTCAATTTCTTAATGAAAATCTTTTATTCTATTAAATAGAAATCTTTGTAAAATCTATTGATTAGATAAGAGCTCCGACTTCTGTACATGGCGGACAAAAATAACCTTCAAAATTCCATCACATTTGAAGGCTGGAAAAGTCGGAGTTCTGTGCCTTAGTTTTTCAAAGGCTTCAAATATAATGTTTTACTCGTACCCATAAATTCGTTAGAGGAACTTTTGGTTTTTTACAAATAAAAATGGAAAGATCGGTTTCGTACGGCATTGCATATTGATGCTGATGAATAGCAAAACGTTCTACCGATTCATACGTTTGTGCATGGTCTTCTGCTTCTCCGCCGATAATAATTACAATTTCTCCCGAATATCCACGTAAACCCCAATGCCAATAGCTATTATGTCCTGAAATAGCTTTTGGCAATCCGTATTCTATTCCAAAAAAATCAACCGCTCCGGCTTCTCCATAATTTTGGGCATAGATCGCCGTAACTTCTTTTTCTTCCGGTGTCAGCGAGTTGTACGCCTTTGCAACTTCAGCGACCATTTCTTTCCATCCAAATCTATCGGCAAACACTTGCGGTAATGCAGTATCTCCATGCCGTTCCATTTTAGGCGGTTGCAGCCCCATAGTTTCAGCATACCGGATATATGTTTCCACGGGAAGCACCGGCATAAACGCCGGAAGAAGAGCTAATCCACCAATGATAAGAAGCGCAACGTATGTGTGTGAAAGCCACTCCCAGTGTCTCCTATTGATAAACTGTTCAAAAGCGATGGCACCGGCGCTGAGAACCAGAGGATAAACGGGAGAAAGATAGTATGGCTTACCCCGTTGAACAATAAAGAGGATGAGCAAAACAAGAAACGCGAACCCGAAGAACCGATATTTTCTTAGACTGGCGTGAAAGAAGAATGCAAGCACACCGGCTGCCCAGAGCGGAAATGTAACCGGGTGTTGGAAGAGAACCTGAGCAGAGATGAATTCCATTGGAGACATGGGCGCATTTTTCCACTGCTGAGCGTTCTGCATAAACTTCAGCGTCGCCCATTCGTGGGTCATCTGCCAAAGAACATTGGGAAGAAAAAGTATGCCGGCAAGTACTCCGCCTATCCAAAACCATTTTGAAGCAAACTGTTTTCGCTGGACAGTTAATACAAGACCAACAACAAGCGCGAAACCGAAAAATACCATACTGTGCTTGTTTTGTAACCCGATCCCCGCGAAAATTCCGAACAACGCCCAGA
>SCUC01000081.1 GCA_004322375.1 Bacteroidota bacterium | reverse complement strand
GAGCGCGGCGCGGGGATAGTTCGCCAGTTACTGACAATAGCGCGAAAAAATCCGGTTGAATTTTCCTCCGTCAAAATCAATGAAACTGTGACTGAAATGGTTCAGCTCATTAAAGAAACCTTCCCAAAGCTCATCACAGTGAATATTGATCTTGACCCATCAGTGCCGGAAACTATTGCAGATCAAACTCAAATCCAACAAATACTTCTCAATTTATGCGTGAACGCTCGCGACGCAATGCCTCAGGGCGGCGTTCTCACGATACAAACACGACTTGTATCCGGGGATTCTCTCTCCGACCGTTTTAGAGAGGTTAATGACACACACTACGTTCACATTAGCGTCTCTGATACCGGCACAGGAATAGAGGAATCAGCGAAACAAAAAATCTTTGAGCCATTTTACACAACAAAGGGAGAGGGAAAAGGAACCGGATTAGGGTTAGCTGTAGTTTACGGCGTAGTGCGCTCACATCATGGATTTATTGACCTGAAAAGTGAAGTTGGTAAGGGATCCACGTTTCATGTCTTTCTTCCGGTTATTGCAGATCCAAATCATTCACAATCCAACAATACACTGCTCGCGCAAAACACGCTTGGTGGCAAAGAGACAATACTTTTAGTAGAAGACGAAGAAGCCCTTCTTTCGTTTCTCCGCAGGGAACTAGAAAGCATGGGTTATCATGTTCTGGAAGCTCATGATGGCGTAGAAGCTATTAATATTTTCAAATCAAATAAAGATAATATTTCAGTAGTAGTTTCTGATCTTGGTTTACCAAAGCTCGGTGGATGGGAAAGCTATTTAAAAATGAAAGAAATCAAGCCCGATGTCAGGGTGCTGCTTGCGAGCGGATACTTCGATACACAATTACAATCTTCAATGACTACAGCCGGAGTCAACGGTTGTCTTAGTAAACCATACGATATCAAGGATTTACTAACAAAGCTTCGCTCCACGATAGATAAACCGTATAATAAAAATTAAGAAAAGCCCTAAAAACCTCAACGCCAGGTTCTGCTCTACCCTTGGCGTATGCAGATGGCAGGCCGGGAAAGCGGGTTCAGTTAAGGAACTACGCTAGACCTTGTGTGTTTGACATAGACTTTTTCCTTGAACGCTATGGGTTTGCAGTTTCAAAATAGTTTTCTATATTTATTAGTTCTATGTCAAAGAAACTGACATACATATTGACCGTTTTGCTTCTCCTCTGCTATGGTGTAACCTACCATGTTGCGCCGGTGCTTCATCATCATGATATTCGGAGCAACACGCCTGTACAGGTAACCGAATGTTCGACCACGACCTCACGAATTGCAGATAGTGATAGCTCGGTTTGCCTCATTTGCCTACGCATTAATTCGTTACAGGTTATTACGTTAGACGTGGAACTATTTCATGGAATGTTGACTACCGCTCCGCTTTTCCATGAAACAACTCAATCTACTCTCCTTTCTTCAGATTATTCACTCTCTTCGCCGCGCGCTCCTCCAATCGCTTAATTAGCTCTGCAAGGTTAATCTAAGCCCCCTCGCATGAGGGAATCACTTATTTTTTCAACAATGATTGGAAGGAATTCTTATGAGTTTCAAACATTTATTGTGTGTTGTTCTTTTAACCTTCGGGAC
>SCUC01000011.1 GCA_004322375.1 Bacteroidota bacterium | reverse complement strand
TTGTTGATTTACCGGTGAAGGAAGGAGATTACGTCAATCGCGGAGACGTCTTGATGAGAATCAAGCCCGATATCTATAATGCGATGAAAGATCGCGCCTCAGCCGGACTTGTTTCAGCGAAAGCATCGCTGGATAGGAATGAATCGGAGTACAAACGAGCGCAAGATTTATTCCGTAAAGGATTGATTGCCGAGTCGGAACTGGAACAAGCAAAAACATCGTTTGATATGTCAAAGGCACAGCATGATCAGGCGTATGCCGCCGTTACACAAGCGCAAGAAGACGTGCGCAAAACAACAATTTATTCGCCGATGGTAGGAACGATAAGCCAGCTCAACATCGAGCAGGGCGAACGTGTGCTGGGAACGAGCCAGTTTCAGGGAACAAACGTTATGACTGTTGCAGACCTTTCCCGTATGGAAGCCCGCGTTGAAGTAGGCGAAAATGATGTTGTGTTAATATCGTTGGGGGATACAGCGCGTATTGAAGTGGATGCGATGTCAAATAGAAAATTGAACGGCGTAGTGTATGAGATTGCAAACTCGGCAACCACAAAGGGGCTGGGGACGCAGGAAGAAGTGACGAATTTTCAGGTGAAGATTCGTATTTTGGATAAGGATGCCGGATTGCGCCCGGGGATGTCTATGACGGCGACTATAGAAACAGAAACCAAGGCAAATGTCCTTGCTGTTCCTATTCAAAGCGTTACAGCGCGTTCAGATATGAAGAAAGAAGCACCTCAGGGCGGCGGTGATGAAGAAGAAGGCGGCGAAATCGCGATGAATGAAAAGATAAAAGAAAAGGCGCAAAAAGCGAAGGAAGTAGTATTTTACGTATCGAATGACGTTGCCAAGCAAACCGAGGTCAAGCGCGGTATTTCCGATGACACGTATGTAGAAATTGTGAATGGTCTGGAGGAAGGGAAAGAAATAGTAACGGGGAGCTATAAGACGATTAGCAGAGACCTTGAAGACGGAGTAAAAATACGCGTTGAAAACAATAAGATGAAAAAAGATAAGGATGATGAAAAACAATAGCCTGACAAGCCATTTGATTGAGAAAGATAACCATGAATAACTCGGCAGTTATTGACTTACAACAAATAATGAAATCGTACGATATGGGCGGTGCGGAAGAAGTGCATGCCCTGCGAGGCGTTTCACTCGCTATCCATAAAAATGAATATGTTGCGATCATGGGACCATCCGGTTCGGGGAAGTCCACCTTGATGAATATTCTAGGATGTCTCGATACCCCGACATCGGGAAAATACGAGTTTAATGGCGTCAATGTGAGCGAGATGGATGATAACCAGCTTGCCCGGGTTCGCAATAAGGAAATAGGGTTTGTGTTTCAAACGTTTAACCTGTTAGCCCGGTCAGACGCGTTGCATAATGTGGAGCTTCCTCTCATCTATGGCGGCGTGTCATCCTCAGATAGAAAACGGATGGCGCGCGAATCTCTTGAGCAAGTAGGCTTAGGCGACAGAGTTCATCACAAGCCGAACGAGCTTTCCGGCGGACAGAGACAGCGTGTTGCAATCGCGAGAGCTCTCGTAAACAAACCTTCTATTATCCTTGCCGATGAGCCTACGGGAAACCTGGACTCGAAGACAGGCGATGAAATTATGATCTTATTTGAAGAGATTCACAGCAAAGGTAATACCGTTATTCTCGTGACGCACGAAGAATATATTGCCGAACATGCTCATCGAATCATCCGCGTGCGCGACGGGTTAATTGAAAGCGATGAAAAGGTAGCAAACAGGAAAACTGTCACCCTATCTCAGGATCAAATCCAGGAATGATGAGAATTACCGTCGTAACTTTATAGAATTTCGTTCTTTAACCAAAAAAATATTACTATGCCAAGCTTGTTAGACATCAAAGAGGGATTACGGATTGCTCTGCGCGCAATCCTTGCGAACAAAATGCGTTCGGTTCTTACAACTGTCGGCATTATCATCGGAATTGTCTCTGTAACGTTAATGGCGACAGCAATAGAGGGGGTTGATCGGTCATTCGAGAAAAGCGCATCCGCGTTTGGAGCGAAAGTATTGTACATCCAAAAATGGCCCTGGATTTCAGGCAATGACTGGTGGAAATTCCGCAACAGGAGAAAGCTGAAAGTTGAATATGCAGAAGCAATTGAACGTCGCGCGACAACAATAGATGCCATTGCACCTGCTGTTGCGACGATGAAGGATGCACGGAACGGTTCTAAGCTCATGCAAGGGACATTCGTCACGGGGACAACAAGCTCTTATCAAGATGCTTCAGGGACGGGATTGGAAGACGGCAGGTTTTTCTCACGAGAAGAATCCGATGGCGGAAGACCGGTATGTGCCATTGGCGCGAATGTAGCTGAAGAATTATTCGAAGGTAGCGACCCTATAGGTCAATCTATAAAGGTCGGAGGGCATCCGTTCAGGGTTCTGGGTATATTTGAAAAGCAAGGGGGAATGTTCGGACAATTCACATCGGATAATCGCATCTATATTCCTATTGGCGCGTTCATGAATACGTTTGGGACACACCGCGATGTGACGCTTAACGTCCGGGTTACTGATGGAGTAGAAATGGAAAATTCCATGGAAGAACTCCGCGGCATCATGCGTACAATTCGGCAACTGGAACCTTCTGAAGAAGATGATTTTAGCATTAACCAGCAAGATTTGTTGACGAACTTTTTTGCGACGGTAACGGGTGTCATCGCAGGCGTAGGATTTTTTATTACGGGACTCTCTCTTTTTGTCGGCGGCATCGGGATCATGAATATTATGTACGTTTCGGTTTCCGAGCGAACCAAAGAAATCGGAATCAGAAAAGCAATTGGGGCGAAACGCCGCGCTATTTTGTTTCAATTTCTTGTCGAAGCCGCATTGATTTGCCTGATCGGCGGCGTCATCGGATTGATAATCGCCTATCCGTTAAGCTTGCTGGTGAACGAAGTGCTGCCCACGGCGATGCCTGTTTCTGTTGTGATCATTGCGTTGCTCGTTTCGCTGATGGTTGGAGTTATTTCCGGATTCCTGCCTGCTTATCGCGCATCGAAGCTCGACCCTGTAGATGCACTTCGATATGAATAACAGGTAGAAAATTCAAACAACAAATGACAAGCACCAAATAAATTCCAATAGACAAAATTCACATCACTGTTTCGGCGAAAAACTATAAAGCAATTGTTCTTGTAATTTGAAAGTTCGTTTATGCACCACACATTAGAAACTATACTGCTGAGCGCCAAGGAAAGCTTTTTTATGGCGTTGAATGCAATTAAAATTAACAAGCTGCGTTCGTTTTTAACGCTTCTTGGCATTGCTGTCGGAGTGTTTTCCATTATAGGAGTTATGACTGCGATGGGAGCGCTTGTGAACTCAATAGAGCAAGGAATGTCTGAGCTGGGAGCAAATACGTTTCAGGTGCAGAAATATCCTGCATTTGGTCATGGGGGACCTCGTGAACGAGCAAAATACCGGAATAGAAAAGATTTATCGTATGAGGATGGACTGCTAGTAAAAGAACACGCATCGTTTGCGAAAGCTGTCGGGTTAGAGTCGTGGGAAGGTGGAAGAATAGTAAAACTAGCATCCGGAGAAAAGACAAATCCGGAAATCGGCGTCGCAGGAGAAGATGTTGATGGATTCACAACTAACAATTGGAATATTCTGGAGGGGAGATTATTTACCAATCAAGAGGTAGCGTCTGCCAGAAGAGTTACAGTTCTTGGAATGAGCGTCGTAAAAAAGCTATTTCCCCATTCTAACCCGCTGGGACAGTCTATTCGCGTGGACGGGAAAGAATATGAAGTAATCGGGACTATTGAACCTCGCGGACAGATGCTTGGCGGGAACCAGGGGAATTATATCGCAATTCCGATAACGACGTTTTTGCAGGTATACGGGAAAGACCGGTCAATTCATATTATGGTACAATCCACCGCTCCCGAAACGTTTGATGACTGTGTGGAGCAGGTGAAAGGAATTCTTCGCACGGCGCGAC
>SCUC01000010.1 GCA_004322375.1 Bacteroidota bacterium | reverse complement strand
CTTTTTACTAAGTTGGAATGATGGTTACCTTTTAAAGGTATAAAAGTGTTTTGTCATTCCCGCGAAAGCGGGTCAACGACTCGTAGAGAATCTAGTCATTCTCTCGGTTTCTACAGGCAATGATTGGATACTCTACGAGTCGTAGACCTGTCTTCGCAGGTTGACAATATAGCTTTGTAGATAACACGAAGAATTAATTCAAAGTGGAAACCAATTGTGCAATTACTGTTAGGCAAACACTACTGTACGTTTTACTATCAGGGATTTCTGGATACTTCATCCCGATATCTCGGAAGTTAGAATGACATGATTGGACTTTTTGGACGCCTCGTTAGGGGATAGGTTATTTGCTCTCCATCACATTTATTATCCGCAGGTAAATTTTTCTTTCATATTTTTTTCAATCCCGTTAAACCAAGTCAACTGGATTCTATCTAAATTAATAAAGAGTAGGAATGTATTTGTTCTTCATCATCATTATGGTAATACTGTTCACAACATCTTCTTTAACCCAGGGTATCATGGTCCACACCATGACACAACAAAACGTTGTTTCGGAAGGGCTTACAGCTCGTAGAGAATGGTCTATGACCGCCCAGCCTCAAGATATTGAAGGTATTGACACAACCACGGTATTATACCCTTCTGCCTCGCCAGCCTTATCATGGAGAGTGCATGGCTCAGCGTTTTATTCGCTCGGCTCATATACGACGAACACGATTTCTAGAAATACCAGCGCGTTTATTACTCTTGAGCATAACAAAAGGAGTTTTTACTCAGCAGGCTACCAAACAATTTCATTTTCTCGCGACGACTTAGGGCAAAATTATTTCTTAGAATATACTCTTTTTGGCAAAGGGCTTTGGTGGCTTGGCGACAGGCTCAATGCTTCTCTCTACTACGCATACGACCATCAAAACGAAATACCCTATTATTTTCCTCAGTTTACGTTTAATGTTTTTGGCGTGAGCGCGCAATACTGGTTCAATCAATCAACCGCGCTGGGAGCCTCATACGCGGGCGCGCTTCAAACAAGCGAAACGGAATTGTTTTCGTTCTTCGGAAATTCCTCTGCAAGGGAAACGGATTATGCCGTTCATATAGCGTCGGCGCATATTGTTCATTCAATCGGCAGTGGGATTTGGCTTTCAACCTCTGCGATTGTAACGGATGCTAAATGGGCAGGGACATTCTTTTATGCGAGAGAAAATATCCACGTCAGGCTTGGAAAATACACAAGTTTGAAAGCCTCAGCAGGGTTAGGTAGAAGAGCCTTTTACTTAGACGAAGAATTGTTGCTTCTCTTTGACCAACCTGAAGTACAAACAGGCGGCTTTTCGCTTGGCAGCGTTATCGGTATCACTGAAAATATCGGTATATTACCTGCAATAGAATACGACCTGTTTGACGATTACAACATCACGTATGGGTCGCTTGGAGTAAGGATTTCCTATTAACCACTATTCATTCATTATGAAATTACTTAATACTATCGTTGTTTTCTTCTTGGTATTCACCATCAAAACGGTGTATGCCCAAGAAAGCAGTTCAACAACCCAATCGAAGGATATTGCAACATTTGCTATTGAAATATCATTCGATTATGATTCAGGCATACCTGCGAAGCTTTCATTCGATGTGAAATCATCGCGCAAAAAAGTGTGGCTTGGTGTTTCTCTGTATCCTAAGACCACGAATGATTATTTGCGGGAAGGAGAGCATCAACAGATTGAGTTGAATGGCGAGACGATGGATAAAGTTGTAAAAGCAGGGAAGAAATTTGCCGGTGGCACATTTGAAGCGGCGCTTTGGGGGAAGAAAGTACCAAGCAGCGAGTGTACAATCGAAGATTGTTACTGGTGTTCAAAAAATGGCTTTCACCTCGATGAATTGCTCGCGTACAAAGCCGGCACGTTTGTCTATACCCGATAACTGGAGCTCCACATGGCAACTACACTAAAAACGCAGCGCAATCTCAAAGAAGAAATCACCCTCACGCCTAACGGTTTCCTGTTCGATCATGTTACCGGACTGACTTATACCGTGAATGAAACGGGCGGACTCATCCTCAAGCATTTGATGGAAGGCGGTACAGCCGCAGAAGCGCTCAAGGCGATGACAGGTGAATATGATATTTCCGAATCTATGGCTCGCAAGGATTTGGAAGAATTTATCGAGCAGGTACGCTCCTTTGGGGTGCTTTAATCATCCTGTTACAGTTCTATAAACTCCAATGAGTGTCATTCTGAAATCAATCAATGGCTTGCCATTGTTATTACCGTTGATGATATTGTATCTGCAAACGATATTTCTTTCTTTTACCCATCCCGCCAACGTGTATCGGATTTTCTGGGATTCGTTTTGCCCTTCCCTACCACGCAGGGAAGGGATAGGGATGGGTAAAAGTAGGGAGAAATTAACTTTCAAGCTTCTCCGACATGCCATAAGACTTTTTTTGCCCTATGCCATTAGCAGCAGCAAAGCTCAACCAGAGGCTAATGTGCCTTTTGAGCAGAAGAATCCCTGCCCTTCAAAAATAGTCCGATCCCAAAGGTGTAGAGAGGCTTCATTTTATGGTTTTTCAATTTGGATGATTTTCGCGGGGCTGGTTCTTGTACCTTCACAAGCAACCGCCCAACAATCATTTACCCCCAAATGGTATTCGCTTCCCTGGGATTCCGGCGGCTACGATCCATCGAGCGTGGTCTGGTCTATGGTGCAATCCGAGCTCGACTTAGACCGGGACGGAAAGAAGGAATTCTTGCTTACTACTTCATGGAGCAGCGACTATTACAACATGGTCTATCTGTATGAAGCCGTTGCTAACGATAGCTTTCAAATTGTTTGGTCCTATTCATTGTATCCCTATTCATCCGATTTTAGCGTTGTGACGGTTTCTGATTTGAACAACAATGGCAGACAAGAAATTGTATGTCTCGTTGATCCTGCGGATACAACATATCACGGTTTTTATCTTTTCGAATGGGATGGAACCGATAACGGATTTCCCGCTCTTCCAACAACGACGTGGGATTTCGGACTCGGACATTGGTTTCATGAAGGTACGGCTATCATTGCGGGCGATTTCGATAATGACAACAGGGAAGAGGTCGCCGTTTCGTTTGTGGAAAGCTGGGATACTTACACCAGCAAGCTCATGATATTTTCCGCTGCATCCGACACGCTCGAAACGACATCATGGCAAATTGAATTTGTTGACTCAACGACCATGCCTGTCGTCGGGTACGCGCTCGCCGCAACCGACCTCGACAACGACAACAGAAAAGAGCTTGTCGTTGCCGGATGGGATACGCTTCGCATGGCAATTTATGAAAACACGGGCAGCCCCAACAGCTATGCTCTTGCGGCAAATATCAAAAACATTTCTTCCTATCTCGATTTATCCAACGATGGCATAGTGGAAGCCAACGTTGATAATGACGGAACGAACGAACTCTATATGCTGACGGCGAATGGCGCTTTGTTTGTCGCCACAAATACAGGCGATGTAAGCCAGATGAACGCTTCCAATTTCTTCTGGCTTGGTCAATACGATTATTATAATGGAATGGTCGGGTTGACAAAAGCAGACCTAGACACAAATGGTATTCCCGAATTATATCTTGCTGGAAGCTACAATGAAGCGGTCTATCAGTGGACGTATAACAGCGGTCCCGTAACGGATTGGAGCAGCTATTCGTATGCAACGCTCTACATGGATGATACAACGGATGACCACACATCGAATAACGATCAGGGGTATTTTCGTCCCTCGAAAATTGCTGCAGGCGACCTTGATGGCGATGGCATTGCCGATATGCTCATCTCCTCTGCAAGCTTTGCCAATGATAAGCCGGTATTACTGTTTGTTGAACAAGCTCAGACTTCGACCATGACAGTCCGGGAAGGCTGGAATATTGTCTCTCTCCCCGTTTTTGCGCTTGATAGCATAAAGACGAATATTTTTCCATCTGCAGTCTCCTCAGCATTTGCGTTTACTGAAGAAGGGTACCAACTGCAAGATACGCTTAAACGTGGCATAGGGTATTGGTTGAAATTCTCATCTCAACAGGATGTTCCTCTTCAAGGCGCAGAATTATTGACGGTGAACACAACACTCATGCCGGGATGGAATATGGTAGGAGCGATTTCTCAATCTCTTTCTCGTTCGGATGTTGTTACAATTCCCGGCGGTTTACTTGCCTCGGACTTTTTTGGTTACGCTTCCGGTTATACTACAACGGATACGCTCCGGCCCGGAAAAGGATACTGGGTGAAATCGTCAGGCTCAGGTCAGTTGATTTTGCAGTCTATCCTGTCGAAAGAAAAATCGTTGCCTCTCCATTCAGAGACAAAGCATACTTCTCTTTTACAACGAAAAATATTTGTGCGAGGACACCGTCCATAATGAAAAAATTAAACATTGCAGTTACAGGATTAAATGCGACCGATAATCCTGCACCCGGCATCCCTGTTATCCGCAGCATCAGGCATGACCTGAATAATATTGGAAAAATCATCGGCTTGACCTACGATGCGTTTGATACAGGCATATACGATGGAGATTTGCTCGATGAAGTATATTTGATTCCCTATCCATCGGAAGGGGAAGATGCGCTGCTGAAACGAATTGAATACATCCACGCCCGCACACCTATTGATATCTTGATTCCCACGCTCGATTCGGAAATTACAAACGTCAATCGGTTAATGACTGAACTGACTTCGATGGGAATTAAGCTGTTTCTTCCGACGGAAGAGCAATTTCGTCTCCGCTCCAAAGCGCTGCTTTCTGAGTTTTGCAAAAAGCACGGTATTTCCTGTCCCCGTACTATGGTTATCAACGATCCCCGGTTGTTGAATGACGCGTTAAAAGCATACGGAACTCCGATTGTTGTCAAGGGAACGTTTTACGAAGCATACATTGCCTATTCGTTCGAAGAAGCTTCGATTAGTTTTCAGCGTTTAAAGGCGAAATGGGGGCTGCCGATAATTGTGCAGGAGCATCTTCCCGGAGAAGAATATGATGTAGCGTGTGTTGGAAGCGGAACGGGCAAGCTTATCGGCGCGGTGCCGATGCGAAAGCTCCGCCTGACGGAAAAGGGAAAAGCATGGGCGGGGGTAACAATCAAAGATACGGTGCTTGCAAAATTATCGGAGAAGCTCATCAAAGCGCTCAAGTGGCGCGGTCCGTGTGAGCTCGAATTTTTGAAAGAACAAAAGTCCGGGAAATATTATCTGGTTGAAATTAATCCTCGTTTCCCTTCATGGATTTATCTCTCGGCAGGTGCGGGCGTCAATTTGCCGGCTACGGTTGTTCAGCTAGCGCTTGGAAAGAAAATTAAGCCACTTGCTCCTCCGCAAGCTGGGATTTCGTTCGTCCGTCACGCGACAGATTTAGTTTGCCCCATGCGGTATCTCGAAAGCCTGACAACGTTAGGAGAATTAATCTATCGGTAAAGGTGCGACTCGCGTTCAAAGATAAGAAGCATTTTGCCAAATACGAGAACGATGGTAGTTTGCGTTGTAACAGCAAGCGCCGAACAACAAATACTAAAATACAAACAACAAAAGCCAAATAAATCTCTCAACCGAAATTACAATTCTTTTTTCTGTGTGGTTATGAACTGAAGTTACGCAAAGCCCTTGAGACTGTCATTCCCGCGAAAGCGGGTCAACGACTCGTAGAGAATCCAATCATTCTCTCGGTTTCTACGGACAATGATTGGATAGCTGCCCGTCTTTGACGAGGTTCGCCAAAGGCGACCTTTATAGGTATGACAATGGGTTTTGTAGGTAACAAGAAGTATTTATTCAAAGTAGAAACCAATTATGCAATTACTTTAATCGAGGGGCTCTCAATGACATCTTTTGTGTGTGTTTGAGAATTGAACATTGTAATTTATTTGTGATTTGTTTTCTGAGGTTTGAAATTTTTTTAACCAGCATTTATCAATTTAACAGCAGTTATGCCACAAAAAAAATATTATGAAAAACCGACTATCATTCGCCACTCTGTAGGATTGGCGAATAAATTCGGTCGCGCCCCCGGAACGCTGCCCATGACGAACATTGACGGCGTACCCGTCAAAACCTTAATCGAGCAATTCGGCTCTCCCTTGTTTGTGGTCTCCGAAAGCTCGCTCCGGAAAAAATATCGCGATATGCTGCGCGCGTTCAGCTTGCGGTATCCGCGCGTGCAAATTTCCTATTCGTACAAAACGAATTACCTGAATGCCGTCTGCGCCGCATTGCACACCGAAGGCGCATGGGCGGAAACCGTTTCAGGGTTCGAGTATGATATTGCCCGCTCCCTCAACGTTCCCGGAAAGAACATTATTTTGAACGGTCCCTACAAAACAAAAAAAGAGCTCGAACGCGCTATCAACGAGGGGGCGATGGTGAATATTGACTCGTACGATGAAATGTACTTGCTCGAAGATATCGCCCGTGAAAAAAAGAAAAAGCTGAATATCGGCATTCGTGTGAATATGGAATTGAACTACCCTCCCTGGGATAGATTCGGCTTCAACGTGGAGTCAGGACAGGCGTACGATGCTATCAAGAGAATCATGAGCAATGGCTTGCTTAATGTGCGCGGTTTGCACTGCCATGCAGGAACCTATATTGACAACGTTGAAATATACCGCCAGATGGCGGAAAAGCTTGTGGAGTTTTATCGTCTTATCAATAAAGAGCTTAGCATCAAGCTGGAGTATTGGGATATTGGCGGCGGGTATGCCGCGCCAAATACACTGCACACCGCGTACTTACCCGGGAGCCAAACCTGCCCGACCTTTGAGCAGTATGCCGAGGTGATTGGACCTGTATTGTTGCGGGGTCCCTTCCCGTCGAATGAAGCGCCGTTGCTCTTGCTTGAACCGGGTCGCTCCATCGTGGAAGAAACGATGCACTTGATTACTTCAGTTCATGCTGCCAAGCGATTATCGAACGGAACAAAAGCGTATGTGATTGATGCAGGAGTGAACTTGCTCTTTTCTTCCTTCTGGTACAGGTACGATGTTGTTCCCGCGCAGGAGGGGGGAGCCGCTATGGAAGATGCATCGTTATACGGTCCGCTCTGTATGCAGATTGATTGCGTCCGTTCCTCCATCTCGCTGCCGCAGCTTCGGGGCGGAGACTTGCTTGTGGTGAAAAACGTCGGGGCATATAATTTTTCGCAGAGCATGCAATTTATCCAGCCGCGCCCTGCTATCGTTATGATTTCCGATGGCAAGCCGCATCTCGTACGGGCGCGCGAGACGATGGAATATATCAAGCAATTAGATACCGTTCCCAAGCACCTGAAAGCCTAACGCTATGGGGCGAAAAAACGCTCTGCTTCAGTTTGGAAACGTTGTTCTGAAATGCTATGCGAACACGCTTTTTTCCGATAAGCTGTTCCCCGCGTTCTTGTTTCTTGCCGCTTCGTTCTACGACCCCTATATCGGGTTGATGGGCTTGCTGGGAAATATCGCGGTGAACGGGTTCGCGTATCTCCTTCATACCGATAAAAATTATATTCATGCGGGTGTCTTCGGCATCAACGGGATTCTTGTCGGAATCAGCATCGGGTTGTACGTCCCATTCGTGGAAGAAGCCCTCGTCGTTCTGGTTATCGGATGTATGCTGACTGCAATAGTAGCCATTAGCCTTCTCTCCTCGCTGACAAAGAAACGACAGCTTCCTATCCTGAGCATTCCCTTTGTCGTTACAACATGGACGATTCTCCTAACGCTCAAAGTGATTCATGGCGAAATGCCAAAAGCCTATTATATGCCCCTCGAAGCAATTCAATGGCTGAACGAGCTCACCTTCCAGGCGTTCCCTGTCTGGTTGAGTTCCTACTTCAAGGCATTTAGCTCAACGTTGTTTCAACCCTCCGTTTATTCCGGCGTGCTGGTGTTGGCAGGAATTTTTTTGACGAGCCGGATTTCATTTTTGTCGGGTATCATTGGCGGGGCAGTAGGGATGGCGCTCTTTTCCTGGATAGGGGGGGAAGTGAATTCCACACAGCCTTTTTCGTCTTCTCTGAATTATATCATTGTCGCTATCGGCTTAGGCGGATTCTTCCTCGCTCCGACTGTTGGAGGATTTATTTATACAATCGGAGGAGTTGCCGCGACTGTTCTCGTCGTGAACGGGATGGAGGCGGCGCTTCAGCCGCTTGGACTTCCCGTTCTCGTCGCTCCGTTCAATCTCGTGATGATGATGATGATGTTCCCTCTGAAAAGTGAAGTGCTTTATACTTCCCGCGCAGGACTGTATCTTGTTCCTCTTCCGAACATTCGCACGCCCGAAGCGCACCGCGCATGGTATATCGAGCATCATGGCAAACGGGGAAAGGTGCAGTACCGCCTCCCGTTTTACGGAACGTGGTTCGTCTATCAGGGAGAGTTCGGGCATCACACCCATAAAGGCACGCAGGCGTATGCGTATGATTTCATCGTCGTGGACAACGAAACGAAGCAATGCAGGAATTTCGGCATCGCGCTGGAAGATTATTACACATTCGGGTTGCCCGTGCTTGCCCCGGCAGATGGAAAAGTCATCGCCGTTGTGAATTACATTAAAGATAACCTCCCCGGCATCACGAACGAAGTTCATAACTGGGGCAATTATGTCATCATCCAGCACTCGGAAACGGAATTTACGGAGATCAGCCATTTCAAGGAAGGCTCGATCATAGTCAGCATTGGCGAGCTTATACGATGCGGGCAGGTACTTGGCTTATGTGGCAACTCCGGCTACTCGCCCGTCCCGCACCTGCACATCCAGAGGCAGAAAGGACCCTTCCTCGCCGCAGAAACCGTCCCGATGAAATTTTCCGACGTCCGCGTCGAGCATAACGGCGAAACAGCCATTCATCCCCTCATCGCTCCACTGCAAGGGGCAATGGTAACGAATGAGTGAAGGGGATACTCGTTTCTTGATGCTGGATGCTTGATATTGGAAACAGTACTGTAAACTGGAAACAGCAGACAGGAAACTGTAAACAGGCAATGGGAAAGAGTTCCCGCCTTAGGCGAGGTTCGTCTATGACGACCTATTCCCGGCCTTTACTGTAAAAACTAGTAGCAGTAAATCGAAACCAAAAACAGTAACTCAAATCTTTCTTGTTAATTTATTGATTCTTTCCGATATTACGGGAAATTAGATACATTTTTATTCAAAGGGGCTTATGAAACATATTGTACTGTGGATAACAGCTTTTATCATTACCGCCTGTTCTGCTATTTACCAGAGAGTAACAGGACCGACTTATCCTGTAAACGGAGAAATTAGGGTCGGTTCAATTCCTCTCAATTATTCCTTTCCAAGAAGTCACGGCGGCGAAACAAATTGCCCGGTTGAAATTCAAACGAACGAGCCATCGGTTACAGGAACAATTGATTGGAAACGCTATAATACAAATGATGACTGGACGACGGTGAGAATGACAATGTCTCAGGGATTTCTAAAAGGAGAACTCCCCCATCAACCGCCTGCCGGAAAGCTTCAATACCGGGTTAATATCACGGCAGGAGATAACACCGTAAGCATTACTGATGGCGAAGGTATTATTGTTCGATTCAAAGGAGATGTTCCGTTGTTTGTTCTTATACCCCATGTCATCATGATGTTCGGCGGTATGCTCCTCTCGACCCGAACAGGATTTGAATTGTTTACAGCGAAGAAGAATCTCAAAAAATTAATGTATTGGACTCTCGGCTTTCTCGTTTTCGGTGGATTTGTGTTGGGACCTATTGTTCAGAAATACGCGTTTGGCGATTACTGGACCGGTTGGCCCTATGGTACGGATTTAACAGATAATAAAACAGCAATTGCAATTATTAGCTGGCTTGTTGCGCTTGCCATGTTCAAGCGTTCACGTGTGCCGGCACGATGGGCATTTGCCGCCTCGGTTGTAACATTGGCAATTTTCTTAATACCGCATAGTCTGTTAGGTTCTGAGTTAGATTATCAAAATCAGAAGCGATAGCTGCTCTAGCCTTCAGACCAGAAGTTCATGTTGTAGAATTTTTTCAACCTTGATATTTGACCAATCCCCGTTCCCGGGGCTATCTTTAAAAAATAGTAGGCGCAACCTTCATGGTTGCGTTTCTCAAAACCTCAGACCATAATCGGGCTTTTGAAACAACCCCTCAATATTTTGCAACATTGGGAACGCAGGCATTTAAAGTAATGTTGACAAAGACGGTAACTGTAACAATTAAATATCTCAAATATCACGATAATAAATCATTTTCTTGTTTATTTGAAGGCATTAGCTGCTTAAATACCCTTAACCTGTTGAAACAATGAAACTTTCTTAGGCGTAT
This sequence comes from Bacteroidota bacterium, assembly GCA_004322375.1. GTDB lineage: Bacteria > Bacteroidota > Ignavibacteria > UBA10030 > SZUA-254 > FW602-bin19. The sequence continues at coordinate 6,151 of SCUC01000010.1, read as the reverse complement.
ATCACGTTATACAAAAAAACACTTGACTAACTGTAAAATTTTTGTTACCTTTGACACAAATTTTTTATTAACCAGATTCAGACATTCAAAAAACGAATCGAATAGCGATTGAGACGAAATTTCAAATTTTACTTTTATTCTCCCGAACACTCTGAGCTCCGGGAAATCAAATGGTTCCGGCTGAAGTTTTTCGGAAGCATACTGGTTTCGGTGGTTTTGGCGCTTATTCTTTTGTTAGGAGCCGATTACTATGTGTTTGACATGCTCGGGTTCAGCAGTGAACGCGTGACTCTTCTCACGAATGAAAATCAGGTGCTGCATCAACGCCTTCTGGCGTTAACTCAAGAGATGCAGCAAATTGAGAAATCCATTCAAGAGATTAGTCAATCAGGGGATGAATTGCGCCTGAAGGAAAACCTCGCCGCGCTAAGCAGCGATGAAAAACAGGCGGGTGTCGGCGGTACTGCTCCTTCCGCGAGCGAAGAGGGTATTTCATCCGAGTTAAACACGTTGTTAGGTTCGGCTTCTTCGCTTATTGAACGTCTGTCGAGTCAGGTTAAAGTGCAACAAGAAAGTTACGCTGAAATTTTGAGGAAAAAGGAATACAACGAGGAATTTTTTAAGCATCTGCCTGCCATTAAGCCGATGGAGGGGTATTACGGAAAGAATGATTTCGGTATGCGGAACCATCCTGTTCTTGGTGTGATGAAGTTTCATGAAGGAGTTGATATAATCAATGATATCGGAACTCCTGTTTATGCCCCGGCAGATGGCACCGTAGAATTCGCTGGACATAGCGGCGGGGGCTACGGAGTAATTTTACTTATTAAGCATGGATACGGGTATGAAACTCTTTTCGGGCATCTGTCCAAAACAATTGCAAAGGAAGGGCAGAAAGTAAAGCGTGGTGACCTTATTGCCCGCAGCGGGAACACGGGTCTCGTCAGTGGTCCGCATCTGCATTACGAGGTGCATTTGAATGGAGTGCTTCAAAATCCCTTGAATTATTTTTTCAACGATAGTTCACCTCAGGAATATCGAACTCTGGTTACGCGGGGAAATAATTCTCGCTGATTTCGGTGAACTTTTTTCATACACAGGTGGTTTGGTTAGTACAATGATAAAGGGAAAGTGTTAGAGATGATTTGGACAATGGAGCTTGCATCTTATTTAGACGATGCGCCGTGGCCCGCTTCAAAAGAAGAGTTGATTGATTATGCAATCCGAACAGGCGCGCCTGTTGAAGTGATTGAAAATCTCCAAGAATTGGAAGACGCGGAAGAACCGTACGAAAAGATGGAAGATATTTGGCCCGATTATCCGACTGAAACTGATTATTTCTTCGGAGATGAAAGCGACGAGTATTAACTTCCGGTCATTCGTTTAGATGTTCGTTGTTCATCGAACGGAAAAGTTACCATAAGGATTTACAAGAACCCATCCATGTTGCAGAGGATGGGTTTTTTATTATCTTCTGTAGATTGAATGCAACAAGCGTTTTGCTATATTAAAAGAATGTTCAGTAAAGGCGGTTGTAAAAACCCAACGAAAACAAAGAGAATGGTTTACTCTGCGATTGGCATCCTGCTTTGCGGTAGTGCGAGTATAGTGTTGAGAACCTTGCATACCTACAGGCGCGTGAGTGCTGTTTTTGTATTCATGGGTTTTGTTGCGTGCGCGTCATTTGCCCAGGTGGATGAGTATATCACTACTCCCTGTGAGGTCTACTCAATTTCGTTTGATGGTAATGAAACGTTCAGCTCCGGCAAGCTGGAAGATGCTATACTCTCGAAAGAGACTCCCGGATTTTTCTCAAAATTTTTGTATTCCGTCTTTGGAGAAAAGCTCGGCTCTAAGCCTGAATACTTAGACGACCTGCTATTGCAGGAAGACGTCAAACGCCTTAAACAGTACTACGAAAGCTATGGGTACTTCGGAGCGGTGATAACAGAAGAAGTCAAAAAAGATAGCGCGGAAAACTCTTGCGCAATCCTGTTTCACGTTAAAGAAGGCGTTCAATCGTTAATTGACAGCATCTCGGTCTCCGGACTTGAAAAATTGCCGGAGGAGTTGCAGGAAGAAATTCTTTCCGAGCCTCTCATCAAAAAAGGAGACCCGTATGAGCCTGCCAAAGGGCGCGCGGAAAATATCCGTATTCTTACCATACTTGCCGAGCATGGGTTTCCTCTTGCCCGTATAGATAAGGAACGCTCCGGCGCATATCATCGCGCCTCAACAAATAATTTTCAATTGGTCTTTACCTATATTCTTGGGAAATGGTTTCAGGTCGGCGATATTAATGTCCGTGTTGACCCGCCGAGGGCTGACATTACCGAAGACCTCATCGTCCGGCAGCTTGAGTTCGTTCCCGGAGAAGAGTACAGTCGCCAGAAAGCGATTGCCAGCGAGCGGGCATTAAACCGTTTAGATTTATTTGAAGCGGTACGCATTGAAGAGCCGACAATAACCGATACAACGCCAAGCTCAATCGTCCCGATAAATATTTTTGTTAAACCGCGCGACAGGCATGAAATATCACCGGAAATCACAGTCTCCGACGAAAATAATACGTTCAACCTTGGGTTAGGTATCGGTTATACGAATAGGAATTTTTTCGGAGATGCGCGGTTATTCACAGCGAAAGCGCGCGTGCGCGCACAATCGCTCCTCGAATGGAATCTTGGCGACGTTATCTTCAAGGGGAATGGACTCAACGATTCCTCGGCGACTGGCGCAGTAGAGCTTCAGTTGCAGGTCGTGCAGCCGTATCTGTTTACGCGCACGCTCAGTGGTTCCTGGACAACCACGCTTTCTTCTGAAAAGCAAAAAGCATTTACGCTGGATATACTCAGGAATAAAATCGGCGTCAGCAACCAGTTTGCGACATATACATACGGCTTGGCGGAGTGGACTTTGGAGCGGGTCAGCCCGTTTCTTGATACGTCAAAAACACATCAAACTCCTTACGCGCTAACTCTTGTTGAAAATCAAAAACAATTCAATTCAATTTTAACACTAACTCTTCAACGCGACAAAACAAACGATATTTTCTCGCCGACCGAAGGTTTTTTTAATAGCGTTTCGCTGGAAGAATCGGGTATTCTGCCGAATTTGCTGCCGGGGATTGCAGACACGCTTCCCTATACTCAATACTATAAAGTAGTGTTATTTGGAAGATGGTATCAGGATCTCTCGAATTCAAAATTCAACATCCTTGCTCTTAAAGCGCGGGGCGGCTATCAGGAAAAATATGGTGAAAGCAAGTACAAAGATGTGAACATTCCATTGAACAGGAGATTTTTTGGCGGCGGCAGCGGCAGCGTTCGCGGTTGGAAAGCGCGCGAGCTTGGCGCAATGCCTGATTCACTGCTTCCATTTGGCGGCAATTTCATTCTTGAAGGAAACGCTGAGATGCGGGTCAATCATTTTCGCGGCTTTGGAAAATTGCTCTGGCTCGAGCTTGATAATGTTTGGATGGTGTATTATTTGGATGCGGGAAACGTATGGAGCAGCATTAAAGATTTCCATTTGCAGGAAGTCGCTGTTGCCGCGGGGTTTGGATTCCGCTACGAAACGTTATTCGGTCCATTCAGAATTGATTTTGGCTTTCCGGTCTATGACCCCAAAGGTCCTGAAGGCAAGCAAACCATTTTCCAAAAAAGATTCTGGGGCGATACGTTCTCTAATGGGGTGTTCCATTTCGGCATAGGCCACGCATTCTAACGGTATAAACCACAAGCAAAAAACTAAAAACAACAAACCACTAACCACACACCAATTAACCAATGTGGAACAAAGTTATAGGCCAGGAACGGGTCAAGAGCCAGTTGAAATCAATTCTTGAGCAAGAGCGCCTGGCGCACGCGTATCTTTTTTGCGGTCCCGATGGGGTTGGTAAAGATGCGGTGGCGATTGCCTTAGCGACAGTAGTCAACTGTGAGAAGCAAGCGACAGAGGCGTGTGGGAAATGCGCCAGCTGCCTGCAGGCTTCCGTGCTGCAGCATCCGAATATTCATCTTATCTTCGCTCTGCCGACCGGGAAAGGAGAAACGAGCGAGGATTCCCCGATTGATAAGCTTGTGCCGGATGATATTTCAGCCATTCAGGAACAGCTGGAATGCAAACGAAAAAATTTATACCATGATATTGCCGTGCCGCGCGCAAATAATATTAAGGTGAACAGCATTCGGGAAATGAGAAAGCAATCCGCGATGTCCACGCTGACGAAAGGGAAAAAGGTGTTCATCATTCTTGATGCGGAAAACCTTCGCGAAGAATCGGCAAATGCTATGCTGAAAACGCTGGAAGAACCGCAACAAAACACCCTAATCATTCTCACGACATCGCATCCTGAGCGGTTGAAATCAACCATCGTTTCACGCTGTCAGGTAGTGAAGTTCGATTACCTGTCGGAAAAAGAACTCTGCGATGCGTTGAGGAAAAACGAGCTCGCCGACACAACGGAAGCGAAGAGCGTTGCGAGAATGGCAAGCGGAAGCTATGCCCGCGCGCTGGAATTGTTAGAAACAGATTTTCTGGAGATGAGAAAACTCGCCGTTGATTTGCTGCGCGCCATGCTCTACAGAACGAAAGAAGATTTGTACAAGATGATTGAACACACAGTTTCCTCGTACGACAAGGGGGAGATCGAGGAATTGTTCGGGTTGATGCAATCGTGGCTGCGCGATACGATGACACTCAACAGCGGCAGTCAGGGCATTCTAAACACTGACGATGAAACCGCCATTAAGAAATTTGCTTCGGTGCATCCAAACGTTGATTACAACAAGACGTTCGAATGCCTGGAACGGGGGATTTCTCTTCTGAACAAAAATGTGTATATTCCGCTTATCCTGCTCAATCTGGCGGCAGACCTTCATCGGTATATCGTCTTGCCGCATCACAAATCATAGAATCAATAACAACGTCAAACGTGAATAAACCATTGAAAAGAATTTTAATTACTGCGGCGCTTCCGTACGCCAATGGAAAAATCCATCTGGGCCACCTTGCCGGAGCGTACCTGCCATCCGATATTTATGCGCGCTACCAACGTTCCAGCAAGCGTGATGTGCTGTTCATTTGCGGCTCCGATGAACATGGCGTCCCGATTACCATCTCTGCCGAGCAGGAGAAAACAACTCCGCAAGCTGTTGTTGACCGCTATCATTCATTGAACAAAAAGGCGTTCGAAAAGTTCGGGATGAGCTTCGATAATTATTCGCGTACATCGCTGCCGCTTCACCACGAAACGGCGAAAGAGTTTTTCGTGAAGATGCACAATGCCGGCATCCTGAAAGAAAAAAAGGAGAAACAATTGTATGATGAAAAAGCGCAAATGTTTCTCCCCGACCGCTACGTTGAGGGTACATGCCCGAAATGCGGAAATACGGAGGCGCGCGGCGACCAGTGCGAAAAATGCGGAACGTTTCTCAATCCTCTTGAGCTGATCAATCCCAAAAGCAAAATAACAGGGGAAACGCCGTCTGTTCGCGAAACGACCCACTGGTATTTTCCCTTGGGAGCGTATCAATCCAGGTTGTTGGAATATGTCAATGACGCAAATAAACGGGATGGGTGGAAAGAAAACGTTTTGCAATATTGTCAGAGCTGGTTTAAGGAAGGTTTGCAGGATAGAGCGGTCACGCGCGATTTGCAGTGGGGCGTGAAAGTGCCGCTAAAAGGTTTTGAGGATAAAGTTCTCTACGTCTGGTTTGACGCTGTGCTTGGCTACATTTCCGGGACGAAGGAGTGGGCAGCAAATTCCGGTAACCCGGAACGGTGGAAAGAATACTGGCTTCAAAACGACACGAAGTATGTTGCGTTTATCGGGAAGGATAACGTTGTATTTCACTGCATCGTATTCCCCGCAATGTTGATGGCATGGAACGACAACAGTAATGAACAATACATTCTGCCTGAAAATGTACCGGCAAATGAGTTTCTCAATTTTCAAGGGCAAAAATTCTCCAAGAGCCGCGGCTGGGGCATTGATGTTGATGATTTCCTCGCGGAATTTCCCGCCGATTCGCTCCGCTATACGTTGACGATGAATATGCCTGAAGCGAGGGATGCGGATTTTTATTGGAAAGATTTTCAAGCGCGGCACAATAATGAGCTTGCCGATATTCTCGGCAACTTTGTGAATAGA
>SCUC01000080.1 GCA_004322375.1 Bacteroidota bacterium | reverse complement strand
GTCGGCTTCGTCTATATTTACACAAACATTCCTGTCGCAAAGCCGGAAGATATGAAGGGTGTAAAAATGTGGATGTGGGAAGGCGACCCTGTCGCAGAGGCGACATTTAAAGCCCTGAACATCAACCCTATCCCGCTTTCATTAACCGACGTGATGACGTCGCTTCAAACAAAAATGATTGACGGGGTCTATTCATCGCCTCTTGGCGCGGTTGCCCTGCAGTGGTTTACACGAGTAAAGTACATGTTCAATCTCCCCTTAGCCGATGCCTGCGGCGCTGTTGTTGTTTCAAAAAAGAAATTCGATGCGCTTCCTTCCGATATGCAGGAAATCCTAACACGTAATGGCAAAAAGTATATGAAAAAGCTTACAGAGGCAAGCAGGAAAGAAAATGCAAGATCAATCGAAGCGTTAAAAAAACAGGGCGTAAAAATTATTGATTTGCCATCGAAAGAGCTTGTTTCAGTTTACGATGAAGTTGGAAAGAAAGCCCGTCGTTTCTTAGTTGGAAAATTATACGATGAGAGCTTCCTTAATCGAATTGAACAATCTCTCACCGAATACAGAAAAACGAACGATAAAAATTCTCAATGAAGGCGATACAGCTTGTAAGTCGCTATCTCTCCTACTTAGAGAGAGGGCTCATCATTGTATTACTTTCAACAATGGTGTTGCTTTCGTTTACCCAAGTCATTTTGAGGAACCTCTTCTCTACAGGATTCCTTTGGGCTGACCCGCTGTTGCGTCATGCCGTTCTCTGGATTGGATTTATCGGAGCTTCGCTCGCAGCTCAACAAGAAAAACACATCAACATTGACGCCCTCACCCGGTTTACATCGCCGCGAGTGACCAATCTCATTAAAATTCTTACCAGTCTTTTCCCGGTTGTTGTTTGTTACTTTCTTGCGCAAGCCGGTTGGACATTTCTGCTTGACGAGATGGAATCCGGAATGGCGCTCTTTTCAATCGGAGAAACAGAATACCCTGCCTGGTGGTTTGAAACTGTTATTCCCTTCGGGTTCGGTCTGATAGGTTTCCGCTTTTTCCTCAAAGCGATTGAACATATAATCCTCGCATTCAAGCCGCATGACCCTGCGTTGCAATCATCTGAAATGACTACCCCTCACGCCAGATGAAGACCCTAATTATCGCGGCAATACTTGTTGCCTTTGCATTTCTCGGCGCGCCGCTTTTCTCCATTATCGGCTCGATCGCCCTTCTTGCATTCCAGGGAGAAGGAATTGATATTTCCGCGGTTATCGTCGAATTGTACCGTTTATCAAGCGCGCCTACTCTGATTGCAATCCCGCTATTTACTTTTGCAGGGTATCTGCTTGCTGAGAGCAAAGCGCCACAACGGCTTGTCGCTCTTTCTCAAGCGTTCTTTGGATGGATTCCGGGTGGGCTTGCCATAGTAGCGTTAATTTCGTGCGCAGTTTTTACTGCCTTTACAGGGGCATCAGGCGTTACGATTGTGGCTTTGGGAGGGTTGCTCTACCCGATTCTTTTGAAAGAGCAATACACCGAGAAATTTTCTCTCGGATTACTCACAACATCAGGAAGCCTCGGGCTTCTGTTTCCACCCAGCCTGCCGATTATTTTATATGGACTTGTTGCCGAGATAAGCATTGATAAATTATTTGCGGCAGGTATACTACCCGGGATTCTTTTAGTTACTGTCCTTTCTGTATATAGTATCCGTCAAAGTTCTGCAACGCACGTTCACCGCATACCGTTTGAATGGAAAAATGTTCGTTCCTCTGTACGGAATGCAATTTGGGAATTACCTCTTCCCTTCTTAATCATCGGCGGAATATATTTAGGCTGGTTTACTGCGACAGAAGCTGCAACGATTACGGCATTTTATGTCCTTGTCGTTGAAGTATTTATTTATCGCGATTTGAAATTGTTTTCGGACGTGCCGAGAGTAATGCAGGAAAGCATGGTGCTTGTCGGGGCGATACTCATGATTCTTGGTTGCGCGATGGGATTGACAAATTATCTTATTGACCAGGAAGTGCCAATGAAACTGTTCGAATGGATTCGCGCCTTCATCGGCAGCAAGGCGGTATTTCTCATCCTCCTCAACATTTTTCTTATTATTGTTGGAATGATGATGGATATTTTTTCGGCAATTATAGTTGTTGTGCCGCTCATTATTCCAATCGCGACGGCTTACGAAGTGGATCCGGTTCATCTCGGAATAATTTTCTTAGCCAATTTGGAAATCGGTTATTTGACTCCGCCCGTCGGATTAAATCTTTTCATCTCGAGCTTCAGGTTTTCAAAACCGATTACAACTGTTGTAAAATCAGTTCTCCCCTTCATCCTCATTTTACTTGCCGCCCTGGCGATAATTACGTATGTCCCCGAGCTTAGCCTTTGGCTGGTAAATGCAATGCAGGTTCAGTAATCTCCGGCTTCATACCTTCCTGCTTCTTCAGCAACCCTAAACGCGAAACCGCTTGACCTACCGCCCAAACGGTGCGGTCTAATTTTTCTGCAAGCTGTTTGTGGGTGAGCGCCTGGTAATTTTTATTGAGGAATGATAGCTCATCAACTGTCCAGGGACGTTTCGGCACCGGCTTCGTGATGCCCAAGCGTTTCGCCTTTGAACGGATTGCAAATGTATCCCTATGCAAAATGTCGGCAAGCTCGTTGGAGTTCTTCTTATGGTAATATTTTTTTAAGACCTGGATTTGATCGGATGACCAGAACCGGTTTGCAAGGATTCCCAGCTTTGAGGCTCTGCCGGCAATAGCGGCTTCGGTGCGGTTGATATCCTGCGCGATGTCGGAGTAGTTTTTCTTCCCGTACTGTTCACGAAGATAATTATCCTCCATGCTTGTCCACGGGCGGAGCAATTTAGTTAAGCCAAGCTGGCGGGCGCGCGTACTTATCCCGATGACTGTACGCCCTAATTTCCGGGCAATAATTTCGCGGGATGCCTGACCGTATAATTCTCGTAATTGATGCTCTTCCTCTTTGCTCCAGGAGCGGTGATGGCGAGTAGGCTGCTTCTTTTCTTTCATGGCAACAATGTTGTATAAATGAAAAAAATCGTGAGTTGAGTCCCCAGTTGACTTCTCCACGCCGTTAATATATATACAAAAGCAAAAAAAAGCAATAAAAAAATGAATTGTAACAAAAAAAACGTCAAAAAAAAGGTCGGGCTATAACCCGACCTTTTGTCAATTGAGATGTTATTATCATGCAAGAGCGTTTATTCTGGTGTCGTGGAGTGGGAGGCTGTCCGAGAACTATGTTTTTCGAAAAAATAATTTTCGTTTTATATTCTTTTCGATGTGTCAACCTCAAAAATTGTAGTTCTCAGACAGCCTCGTGGTCCATAACATACTAGGAAAATGCTCTATCCGTTTGGATAGTTTTGATGATGGGGCGGAACAAATTATAGAAAAGCAGAATGCAAGATATTAGGTTCTCTTTTCTACCGCTAAATAATTGCTTAAAGGAAACGGAGATGAGCTTATCTATATTTACCTTGGATAAAGATTGCATCAATAAGGCCATGCGACTTAACAAGTGTTATTGCATCTCTTGGGAAACAATATTCTCTGCCTTGTGAGTCTCGTGCATCACAATCACCATCCCCCTGACCCGTAAAATAGTCAATCAGTTCCGCAGACCCCCTGCATAAACGACATAGATTACCTACTATATAACCATCGTGATATTGAACTACCCACATGTTACCTCCTGCATCTGGTATTGGATCGCAAGGTTCGCGATGTGGGACGTAATTATTCAAAAGAAAGTTCCAACCTCTTTGACTAAGAAGTCCTGTCTTTGTAATTGCAGAATAAAAACTCCAATCCCCTCGCGGCGCATTCTCTCTCTCGGAGGATGATGTTAAAGTTTGAACGTAATCCTTAGCATTGCCAACATCAATCTGAAAAAAACCACGTTTCTCACAATTCTGTTGATCACGTAGATAAAAAGCGTTGGATGGATCCACACAGAATTGATATTTACCATCCCAGGTCCCCTTATCATCCTTAGCGAAACAATAATAGTAACGATTGGATAGAGGGCCACCGATAGTTATAGCACATTCACCGGGAGCCAGATTCCACCATCCTTCGGCGTACCATGCCCCACCTTTTTCGTATCCAACTGCAACAGAAAGTTTTGAGGATGTACCATTACAAATAGCTAATCCAGCTGTAACAATAGATTGTAGAAATAACGTAGCTATGATACTTTCAAACATAAGCCATGTAATATTTCTTGCCCAAATTAACCACGACAGGCTCCATAAATCCATCTTTAGAAAAACAACATTTCTTTTTTGGGAAGAAGCTTTTCTACCGGTAAAATGATGAGACTTAGTTGAAATAATTTTCATAAATCAATTCCATTCGGATATTAAATATGACAATATCTAGTTAGTTACGGTATAGCTGCATCAAAAGGATTATTCGGGTTCAGAATTAAGACTAATTTGTTCTATTCAATTTATTGTCTGGCTTAGGTTTTGATAGTAGACGAATAGACAGTAAAATTGTAAACACGTATAGAAAGCAGAGCAGAGCTACGAGATACATACGTTCTGGATGCGGGAAATCGAATATGAAAAACCATCGCTGATAGATAAATCCATACTTTTGAATAAAACAGAATCTCAAAAGAACGGTGTATATTAGAAAAATAGAAAGCCAACCTATCAGCCCTAAGATAGTAGATTTACCAGCCACACTAAATAAAGCCCCTTTCGTAGGAACGCTTCCATTTGATAACTTAAGTAGACTTAGCACCAATGTTAAAAAACCAATACCCCCCATTATTCCAGTTGCA
>SCUC01000009.1 GCA_004322375.1 Bacteroidota bacterium | reverse complement strand
TATATCGTCATTGCCCGCCTGGTTACAATGTTGTTTGATGTTGGTACAATTATCGTTGTCTATGAATTTGCTTCAAGTTTGTTCAGCAAAAAAGAAGGGTTGATTGCGACAATACTTGTTGCCGTTAATCCTTTAATGATACAACATGGTCATACAATCAATGTTGATACTCCTTTAGTATTTTTTACTGTCTTATCGTTGTTGCTTTGTTACAAGATTCTCCTTAATCCCTCGTTAAAATTATCTCTTTGGACAGGGGCAGTTATCGGGCTTGCAGCTTCATCAAAATATACGGGAGCGTTTCTTCTCCCTATAGGAATATTGGGGTTGATGTTAAGTCAAACAAACTTTAAAAATGTACTTGGTACTTGGTACTTGGTTCTTTGTGGTTCCTTGGTTGGAGCTTTTGTAATTTCATTTTTTCTAGTCAATCCTTATGTATTGCTTGATTCAAATGAATTTTTGAAAGACTTCTCCTTCGAGCAGAAGCACATGGAAACGGGGCATTTAGGGGTAGATACAAATACAAATGGTTTTGTCTTTTATGTTCTCAAAGTCATTCCCGACTATCTTGGATGGCTATTTTTAGCTGCGCTACTATGCTCGCTGGTGTTTCTTGTAATGCAAAAGAAAAGAAGCAATTGGTTGTTGATGTCATTCCCGTTTTTGTATGTTGTTATGATTTCGATGTGGAACATGCGGGTCGAGCGATATATTTTACCGGCTATTCCTATTTTTATTTTAATTGTCTCACTTGGGTTGGGGCAATTCGTTTCATGGTTTGAAAAGCGGTTTACACATAAGGAGACGCATTCAACACTTTCATTTTCTACATATAGGAGTTTACTTACATTTATTCTGGCGTTCATTATAGCAGGAGTATCGTTCCAGAAAACATTTAGCTATCAGGTCTCTGCTTCACTTCCCAATACCCGCACCCTCGCAAGTCAATGGTTGAGCGAACATCTTCCAGCTAATGCGATTGTTGCAACAGGGCCATTCGGAATAAAAATTCCAAAAGAGAGATATAAGGAATTCCAGATTCGGTTCACGCCAACAGAATCGGAACATTTGTTTATGTTTTATCAATCAAAATGGTATGAAGATTTTGATATTCTTATCGCGAGCGATTATGATTACGGTCGTTACCGGGAAGACCCAGTCAGATACAAAGATAATCTTCAATTTTATGATTCACTTCGTACTGAATGGTCTCTCATACACGAGATAAAGCCGTTCACCGCTCAGCACGGACCAACTTTTTGGTTCTATGCGTACAAAAAGGAGAGAGCTGAAACGTTTTCAAATGAGTTATTTAGGAAACTCTCCGCTCTTGCCGATACGAACGAGCTTATCTCATTTTCTGAAGAATTAGCGCGGCTCCTTTACTTTAAGGGCAAGCTCCATAAAAGCGCGCAACTTATGCGTTTTGCAGTAGCGTATGACTCACTCAACACGAGATTATACCGGGAACTAATCTGGACTCTTTTTAATTTGAAGAACTTTGAAGAAGTCCTTGCGTACACAGAACGAACTCTGCAAATCAATCCCAATCAGAGTGAAATTATTTACATCAAGGGAAGCTCGCTTTTGCGACTCGGTATTGTTAATGAAGCAGAGCAAAATCTCCTTCAGGCGCTCAAGGGAAACAATAAGCTTGAAATGGCATACCTTGATCTCGATTTATTGTATGGCGCGTTAGGACAAAAGAATAAACAGCTCGATGTTTTACATCAATATCTTTCTGTTTTTCCAGAGAATGCTCAATTCGCGCCGATGGTAAGGAAAAGAATTCAGCAATTGCAGAGCCTCCAATAAAAATGGAATATGAAAGCAAATCTTAGAATTATTTTTAGAGAACACAAAATATTAATCGGAATAATATTTGTAGGCATACTCCTCAGGTTCATCCATCTTGGCTGGGGGCTTCCGGAATTATATGAAGAAGCTACGCCGCTCAATATTGCTCAACAATTCTGGAATACTGATGGCAAAGGTTCAGATTTCAACCCTCATTTTTTTAACTACCCTGCGCTGACGTTTTATCTTCATTTTGGAGGTCAGGCAGCGGTGTACGCCGTGGGGCGTATTATTGGAGTGTTCTCCAATACGTCGGACTTATTTGCAAGCCTATCTTCGCTCGTATTAACGGGGAGAACGCTCACCGCTTTGTTCGATGTCGGAACAATCATTGTTATTTATTTACTTGGAACGCGGCTTGGGTATCATCGAGTGGCATTATTCGCCGCCGCAGCAGTGGCATTAAACCCTTTGCATATTATGCAGTCACATTTCATTCAAGTTGATACTACGCTTACGCTTCTTAGCACGCTGGCGATTCTCTTTATAATGAAATGGTTTGAAAAAGGAAACCGTAAGTCGTTTCTATGGGCTGGTAGTGTGATAGGCGCGGCGGCGGCATCTAAATATACCGGAGTATTTCTTCTACTTGTGCTTTTGCTAGCGTATGCTATGAGATTCAAAACGTGGCAGGAAGCGAAGAAGCACTGGAATAATA
>SCUC01000008.1 GCA_004322375.1 Bacteroidota bacterium | reverse complement strand
ATTTGTATTCTTAGCTACCAGTCACATTATGAACGACGACGAACCGAAAAATTTGCCTAAGCGACCTTCACTTCACCCGCCCCAGGGCGACCCGAAGACGAAGAAAATAACACTCTGGATTGTCATAGGGATTGCCGCTATCGGGATTGCGTATATTCTTTTATACTCCGATATTTTTAAGAAGGAGACATCGCAATCGCAGGTGGTCATTCCGGAATCAGCCCCAAATCCGCCGGATACGTTAAGCCAGGGGTACGGCGATACCAGCATAACCAACGATGAGCAAATTCCAACCGGAGAAGCAATTAACCCGTCAAGCGAAAAACCTGCACAGCCAAAAGAAGAAGTAAAAGAGAAAACACCAAGTCTCAAGAGCGCAGGATGGTTCACGGTGTATGTCGGTTCCTTTAAGAATAAAACGCTTGCGGAAAAGGAAAAAGCGAGATTCATGGGAAAAAACTTTGAGGCGTATATTGTCCCGCACGAAGGAATGTACAGGGTTGCGGTGGGACAGTTTGCAACGAGGGATGAGGCAAAAGATGCTCTGGCAGAAATTAAGAAGGAAATGAACAAAGAAGGCTGGATAGACCGGGTACAATAGTAGAGCAGCCAAAACCTTCTTCGCCTCTCATTCCCGAACGTTTTTATCGGCTTACAGCTCGTAGAGGAATCTTGAGCCAACTAAGCAAGATTCCCGCGTGAATCCTGCGGGAATGACATTAAGGGGACTTTTCGGCTGTTCTTCTATGCTTTGCAATGTTGAGAAAAGTTCGTATATTGAATCGCAATTATTAGAAATATTGGAGAAAATGAAATGAAATCAGGTATTCATCCTGCATATAAACGTGCTACGGTTACTTGTGTTTGCGGCGAGGTTTTTGAAACCCGCTCTACAGTAGGCAACCTTAAAATAGAAATCTGCTCGAAGTGCCACCCGTTCTTCACCGGTAAGCAAAAGCTGGTTGATAGCGCAGGCCGCGTTGAGCGGTTCCAGAAACGGTATGCGAAAAAAGGCGCAGAAGCTGTAGCCGTCGCGTAATACTCGTTTTATGAGTTTTTTAAAAACGGAATTCTGTTTACAGGATTCCGTTTTTTTCTTTTGAGTAATTTATGCACCTATGTATTTTTGAAGACCGACAGGTCAAGAACCTCCATCCGTTAACGTATCTCAATCCTGTATTCGAGCTGAAGTGCGGATGCACAACATTACGAGAGAAGATTGTTTCTCAATTTCCTCTCAAGAACGTTACGTTGCTGACGCGTGCATACCTTTCGGAATTCGTTCAAGAATCATTCCCCTCCCTCTCCGTAAACAATCTTCCAGCCGACGATACAATATTTATTAATGGAAGAGTTCTTGCCGACAAAACGCTTTCCCGGTTCATCCACCGGCAGAATAATAAAGAGTTTGTCGCCTTTCATGGGACTGACATCGTAGCGGCGTTCTTAAAGAGAAAAAACGTGGAAACATTCGTCCGGAAAACAGTTCAAGACGAGTGGTCATTTCACGTGTCACGCTCGTTGCCATCCTTAGAGATCAATTGTACGCCGGTTGAATACCCCTGGGAACTTGTAAGCAACAATGCCGATGAAATCGAGAAGGATTTTCTCAACATCAGCCGCGCAAAAAAGAAAAAGGCAATCGCTGGAAAATTGTACAAAGGCGCTCACCTTCTCAACCGGAACAATATCATTATCGGAGAGGGCTCTGTTGTAAAACCCGGGGCAGTTCTCGACGCCGAGCATGGACCTATAGTAATTGGAAAGCATGTTGCCATCCAGCCAAATGCCGTAATCGAAGGACCGGCATTTGTGGGAGATTATTCAACAATTAAAATCGGAGCAAAAATATATCCCGGAACGAGCATCGGCGCGCATTGTAAAATCGGCGGCGAGGTTACCCGCTCCATCATTCAATCATATTCAAACAAAGCGCACGACGGGTTTGTTGGCGATTCGTACATCGGCAGCTGGGTAAATATCGGGGCAGATACAAATACGAGCAACCTCAAAAATACGTACGGGAATGTGGACGTTTACATCAATGGAACACCTGTTGACTCCGGAGCGCAGTTTGTCGGGCTAACAATGGGCGATCATTCCAAATCCGGCATCAATGCTATGTTTACTACCGGAGCAGTTGCGGGTGTTTCCTGCAATATTTTTGGCGCGGGTGTACCTTCGAAATATCTCCCATCGTTTTCATGGGGAAGCCCGGATTCGTTCACTGTTTTTGAGATTGAAAAAAGCATAGAAATTGCCCGCCGCATGATGTCGCGACGCGGCATTACCATGAGTAAATCGTACGAAGCCATGATGCGTCATGTTTTCAACCTAACACGAAAGGAACGGCGCGAGTGGCTGAAGAAGTAATTCAACCGGATGAGCATAAAACAATCTATAACGGCGCGAGAGGAATCGCCATTAAGATGTTGAACCGTATTGAGCGATCCGATGCGTACATGGATAAGCTGCTTGATATTGAGCTGAAATCTGAAGAGCTGAGCCCGGTTGATAAGAGCTTATTGGCAGAGCTTGTTCACGGCGTGATGCGCTGGGAAGGGCGGCTGGATTACCTTCTCAACAGCTTTACCCACGGCAATTTCTCAAAAACTGAAATTAACTTAAAGAACGCGCTGCGGGTAGCCTTGTACCAGCTGTTATTTCTAACGCGAATGCCTCATTACGCGGCAGTGAACGAAGCGGTTGAATTCGTCAAGCGACTGCGCGGCGAAAAAACGGCAAACTTCGTCAATGCCGTACTGCGGAATATTATTCGCAACATCAATGATATCCAGTACCCAAAAAAGGAAGAGAATCCGCTTCATTATCTCTCTGTATTTTATTCTCATCCGCAGTGGATGGTGAAACGCTGGAGAGCGCGGTTTGATTTTGCCGAGCTGGAAAAATTTCTCTCCGTGAATAATGAAATTCCTCCCGTCACACTCTGTATCAACAAGCTGAAAACAACCCCCGCCGAGTTTCTCTCTTCACTCGATAACGTTGGAATACAGTACGAAGGCTCGCAGTTCATAGATTTTTTCATCCGCGTAAAATCATTGAGCGGAATCGCCCAGATGGATATTTTCCGTCAGGGATTTTTTACAATCCAGGATGAAAGTCAAGCGCTACCC
Organism: Bacteroidota bacterium; assembly: GCA_004322375.1. Taxonomy (GTDB): domain Bacteria; phylum Bacteroidota; class Ignavibacteria; order UBA10030; family SZUA-254; genus FW602-bin19. Next base: position 6,930 of record SCUC01000008.1, on the reverse strand, counting down.
GTGCTTTTGCTTTCACCGCAGCCGGGAGAACGAGTAATAGATATGTGCGCAGCGCCCGGGGGAAAATCCATCCTGATGGCTCAACTCATGCAAAATGAGGGAAAAATTCTTGCCATAGATAAATTTGAGCACAAGCTCAACCTCCTGAAAACGAATGCAGAACGTCTCGGCATAACGAATATCGAAACCGTTGTAGCCGATGCCGGAGTATTAGAAAGCGAACCGGCAGGGAAAGTATTGCTGGACGCGCCATGCAGCGGGCTCGGCACACTAAGGAAAAAACCGGATATTAAATGGAAACGGGAAGTAGAAGATATAAGCTCGATGAGGAAAATTCAGGAACGGCTGCTGGAAAAAGCGGCAACACTGGTGAAACCCGGCGGCGTGTTAGTCTATAGCACATGCACAACCGAACCTGAGGAAAACGAACAGCTCATCCAGCAATTTTTATCGCAGCACACCGAATTCCAGTTAGATGATGCATCGAAATTTGTCAGTAAAAACGTCGTCAGCAGCGAGGGGTATATAATGACGTACCCTCATCGCCATCACATTGATGGCGGATTTGCTGCGCGACTCATTAAACAACAACAATGAACATGGATACTTTATGAACGCGGTCGTAAAACCGAAACCTCAACTTTACAAAGCTTGGCCCCATGGCTTACAGCTCATCGAGAAAGAACTGCCCACCGTAAAGCAGCCGGATGACGTCCAGTTTAAGGTCATTGCCGGAGGAATTTGCGGTACGGATGTGGGAATATACAATTCAAAGGACTCGCTCAAGAACAACATGTCGGGCTTGACGACTCCTAACGTCACCATAGGACATGAATTTTGCGGTAGGATTACCGATGCCGGACCAAAGGCAAAGCTCCGGCTGGCAGAGCTGCTCATTCAAAAATCGCGAGAGCATCGGGAGATTAAGAAATTTATCAACGCCAGAAATGCTTCTCAGCTGGCAAAAGATAAATCACTACTTGCTTATATCAACAATAATTTTATCGCGACAGCAGAAATGCACATCACCTGCGGCGAATGCGCGCAATGCAAATTAGGCGAGTACCATGTCTGCACCAATACCGTGATTCGCGGGCTACACGGTGATGGCGCGTTTGCAGAGTATGTCGTACTCCCGGCAGGCAATGTCTTACTCTTTAAAAATGGAGAAATCCCGGAAGAGATTGTCGCGTTCATGGATGCGATCGGCAACGCCACGCATACCGTACAATCTCTCACGGAGATTAAAGGTAAAACGGTTGCAGTTCTTGGGCTTGGCGTTATTGGACTAATGTCGGTTGCCATTGCGCGGGGCGCGGGAGCAAAACGCATTCTTGTTACCGATGCTTCGCACGGAGTGTTCACTCATGACAAGCTGGTAAGAAAGCGATTTAGAATGGCAAAGCTGCTTGGGGCTGATGAGTGCTTTGACGTTTCTGTCTTCAGAGAAAAAAAACGATTTTACAAAGCCGCAAAATCAGAAAACCAGGGCGCTGGAGTTGATGCTGTCCTAGAGATGTCTGGCAGCTACCACGCCTATGAAGACGCGTTTAACGTTCTGCGCATGGGAGGCGAGATTGCATTGCTCGGCTTGGCAAGCGGAACAATGCAGGTGGACTTTGCAAAAAATGTTATTTTTTCAGGCAGAACAATTCACGGCGTTATCGGCCGCAGGGTCTGGTCAACATGGGATATGATGACTGCAATACTGAAAAACGGTCTTGCAAAGCGTTTTATGGATGCCGGTTTCGTTACCCATCAAGTGCCTTTGAAAGACTTCGATAGAGGCTTCGAAGCAATCGAAAAAGGAGATGCATTGAAGGTACTGTTGAGACCATAATTTTTTGGAACCAACAATTCCCAAACGCAAAAAAATATTTCTATTCCAACTGAATGACACAACATGAATACTTTTAAATTGATAACAGCCGAACTGCAACGTTTGGAGCAAGCTAAAACATATAAATATGAAACCGCATTAGAAAGCGCTCAAGGTGGAGTGGTAAAGGTTAAGGGGAAAGATGTTGTCATGCTTGCATCAAACAATTATCTCGGACTCTCCAACCATCCGGCAGTAAAAAAAGCGGCAATTGAAGGAATAAAAAAATATGGTTACGGCGTTGCATCAGTCCGTTTCATCTGTGGAACGCAGGATATTCATTATGAGCTGGAGAAAAAAATTTCCAAATTTGTAGGCGCGGAAGATACGATTCTGTTCTCATCCTGCTTTGCCGCCAATGAAGGGTATTTTGCTTCCTTTATCAATGAGGGATTTGGCAGCGAGCAGCATAAGGATGTTCTCTATTCCGATAGGCTCAATCACGCCAGCATTATTGACGGACAACGGTTGTGCCGCCCTGAGTTTGTTGATAAAAAAATATATAACCATTCCGATGTCGCACATCTTGAGCAACAGCTTGCAGAAGATGTGAATAACGAGTATCGTTTTCGCATCATTGCCACAGACGGAGTTTTTAGCATGGAAGGCGACCTTGCTCCCTTAAACAACATCGTTGAGCTGGGAAAAAAATACAACGCCATAGTTTTTATGGATGACTCGCACGGCATCGGCGTTTGCGGCAAAACAGGACGGGGGACACCTGAAGCCAAAGGCGTGATCAACAAGATTGATGTTATTACCGGAACGCTGGGGAAAGCCCTTGGCGGCGCTGCCGGCGGCTACATCAGCAGTTCAAAGGAATTCATCAGTTATCTCAGGCAAAAATCGCGACCTTACACGTTTTCTAATTCTTTGCCTCCTGCAATTGTGTTTGGTGCGATGGCTGCAATGGATTTATTGATGAACGATAAATCCATCGTCAGCCGTTTACACGAAAATACCGCCTATTTCAGGAAAGAAATTACGTCGCTTGGCTTTACAATCCTTGAAGGAGATCACCCAATTGTACCTATTATGCTTGGTGAAGCTTCCGTAGCCCAGGAGATGAGCGCTGCATTATTGAAGGCAGGCGTTTATATAAAAGGATTGTGGTTTCCCGTTGTGCCGAAAGGGGAAGCCCGCTTAAGAACACAAATTTCCGCAGCGCTATCGAAAAAAGACATTGACCGCGCTCTTGAAGCGTTTGAAAAAGTTGGAAAGAAGATGAAAGTAATCAATCAATAATTTACCAAGAAATAGAGACTACATGAAACAACCATTATCAGAAACCTCAGTTCTTAACGCCCTTCGTCTTGTGAAAGACCCCGATCTCCATCGCGATATTGTCACGCTCGGGTTTATCAAAGATATGAAAATCGAGAAGAACAATATCAACTTCAAGCTTGAGCTAACTACCCCTGCCTGTCCTGTTCGTGACGAGCTAAAGGCAGCATCAGAACAAGCAATTCGCGACCATGTTGAAAATGTCGGTCAGGTCTCCATCGAGATGACCGCAAGCGTGCGCGTAAGCCCCACGCAACAACGCGCTGAGGTATTAACCGGCGTAAAAAATACCATCGCTGTTGCAAGCGGTAAGGGAGGAGTTGGTAAATCAACAGTAGCGGTTAATCTTGCCGTATCGCTTGCGCTGGATGGCGCAAAAGTTGGATTGCTCGATGCTGATATTTACGGCCCCAGCATCCCGTTGATGATGGGAATTAATGAACGCCCGACGATGAAAGGGCAAAAGCTGCTTCCACTCAAAGCGCATGGCGTGGGCGTAATGTCCATCGGCTTTCTTGTTGACCCCATGCAGGCAGTTATCTGGCGCGGTCCGATGGTGAGCGGCGCAGTGAAGCAATTTATGTCGGATGTTGATTGGGGTGAGCTTGATTATCTTATTTTCGATCTCCCTCCGGGAACCGGCGACATCCATCTTACGCTTGTCCAATCAATTCCGCTTTCCGGCGCGGTTGTTGTAACTACACCGCAAGATATATCGCTTGCCGATGCAAGAAAGGCGTTTGCTATGTTTCAGAAAGTCCATGTCCCCATTCTCGGAATTATTGAAAACATGAGCTACTATATTTGCGGACATTGTGGACACCGGGAAGAAATATTCTCAAACGGTGGAGGCAAGAAAGCGGCAGCAGATCTGAAGGTTCCATTTATAGGCGATATTCCTATCTACACCCCGATACGGGTTGGTGGCGATACCGGAAAACCTATAGTTGTGTTAGAACCGGAAGCAATTCAGTCAAAACAAATCCGGCAAATTACGCGCAACATGGCAGCACAACTAAGTATTCAATCTCTTTCTACGCCGACGCCAAAAATTGAAATTGATTTAGGAGTGAATTAACTTATAAAATACCAATCAACAAATGCCAAATTGCAAATCCCGAAGGGATCCCTTTGGGATAAATTGCAATACTCAAATAGTCAGATACTTTCAAAGACTTAATCAATTTTTGGAACCACTCAAATGTTTATCATTTGAACATTGGAATTTATTTGTAATTTGTTGTTTGAGACTTGGATTTTTAATAGCTATGAAAATTGAGACTACAGTCAAAGAACGAGTAGAACACGCACTGGAAATTTGCCGTCCCTATCTTCAAGCGGATGGAGGAGACATTCAACTGGTGAATATCAAAGATAATGGCGTCGTTGAATTGCGGTATGAAGGGACATGTGTAATTTGTCCCCTCTCCCCCCTTACGCTTCGCGCAGGTATTGAACGTACTGTGCTACATTGGGCGCCGGAGGTAAAAAGAGTGGAGTGTGTAAAATTTATTAACTATTAGACTGATTATGTTCTTGTTTGCTTCATATAATGGGATAAACACTGTGAAGCAACAATGCGCAGAAATACTAGAAAATGTCCCTTTATCACCCCCCCGCACGAAATATTTGCTTCTCACAAGAATATCGTTTATCTTCTTGATAAGCTATTGAAAAATTTGATAGGGTTGGATATGAGATATAGTAAGCGTAGTACACTAATACAATCACTGTCCATTATTCTCTGTTCTTTTAATTTTCTTGCTACAACTCTATTTTGTCAGAGTTATTCCTTTTCTCCCATTACAACCCCATCGGTAGGCACCTTGAACAACCTTAAATGTGCTCAAGGTAACAACATATTTTTGTCTACGTCAACTGGTTTATACCGAACGGATAACCAAGGTATTACATGGGATACTCTAACGCTTGGATTAGGGACGATATCCGTTAACGATGTCTTAAGGATTTCAGATTCATTGTTGATAATCGGAACTGCTAATTCAGGGGTTTTTCGATCAACAAATGGAGGATTATCATGGATACAGATTAATAATAGCATCAATGATTTAAGAATCTACTGTCTTGCATATAGCAAAGAGTTAGGATTGTACTGTGGGACAGGTGATGGCGTTTTTCGAACTATTGATACAGGTAACACTTGGCATAAATTGGCTCCAGTCTTCGTGGATAGCATTTTTCTCCCCCCTCAACCATTTTATGGTTCTACATACTCCATAGACCTTCATCCTTCATATGGTATTCTGATGACTAATGCTTGGGGATGTTATGGTGTCTATCTCTCTAATAATTTAGGCATAACTTGGATAAAAATTGCGTATCATTGCAACGGCTCGCTGGATCATGGTTCCAACGGGGATGCCGTATTTGATTCCATAAATCAACAAATTCTTTTTTACGAAAACTGGTGGGAGCGTTGGACAAAGGGTACACACTATAGGGGGGCCACTATTCCTACAGCACCAAATCCACAACCTGTGAATTATTATAGTTGGAATAATAGTACAGCGGTTTGTTTTCGCCAAGCGCCAAATCGTTATCTTTATTTCAGTACAACGGATACATTATGGGAATCCAAAGATAATGGCTTCAGCTGGGGAGTTGCAGCGTTAGTGAGAAATGCTAAGAGCATTATTTTTGATAATAACCTGTATCTTTACTGCATTGATGGTAACAATATTTTGTTACGAAGCAATACACCTTTATCAATTCCTTCGGTTCCTGATATCTTACCTTCTGCTTATAGCTTAGACCAAAACTATCCTAATCCATTTAACCCTTCAACAGTTATTCATTACCAATTACCTGCCGAAAATTGGGTAACATTGAAAATTTATAATATTCTAGGAAAGGAAGTAGCTACCATCATTGATGAGAACCAAGTCGCCGGGTATAAGTCGGTAGAATGGGATGCTTCGCATTTCTCGAGTGGAGTATATTTTTACAGAATGACAGCAGGTGTATTTCAGGATGTAAAAAAACTTTTGTTACTTAAATAATAATTTTTCAACAATAACCTATTATTAAATTCTCTTACTTAGTATGCCAGCAAAGAATAAGCAATATTATATGGCGCCGGAGGTGAAAAGAGTGGAGTGTGTGAAGGCATAATTTGACAAACTGAAAAAATTCTATTATGAATAGAAATTATAGAAGGGACTACAAAATGAAAACTTTACATTGTAACATACTCTCTACACGAATAGGTATTCTATTCACGTTTATCTCCTTCATTTCACTTCTATCTTTCTCTTGCACATCTGTGCGGAAAGAAATTTTTCTCAACCAGGAATATAAGGATGCAACGATTAAAGATAGCCGCCTCGCCGTCAATCTCATTCCTTCAGAAATATTTGTGATGAATCTTCGCGACCTCGTTAAAACCGTAGGCAAGGGTCAGGAGGATACGAATCTCTACGTAAACTATTTCAAAGAAGAATTTCCCGCGGCAATAAAACAATATTCAACTATTAACCATGTATCTTTCATCAATGTCATTTCCGACAACAATTTTGAACGACGCGGTTACCAGCTCAACGATACCGATGTGATTTCATTGAACCTGCCGAAAGATGGAAGGAAACTTCACCTTGAAAATGATTCCACGAATTATGTCCTCTTTTTCGAGCGGCTCTTTATCACAAAAAAGGAAAACAAACCTGTACCTCAATATCATTCGTTTGAAACGAGCGCAGGAACGATGCAGCTCGGCGGCGCCCTCTTTTCAAACTCTACAACTGCATTGA
>SCUC01000079.1 GCA_004322375.1 Bacteroidota bacterium | reverse complement strand
CATTCCTGCGCCTCCTCCGAAGGGAGTATCGTCTATCGTTTTGTGCTTATCGTGCGTGTGCTTCCGTAAATCGTGGATACGTATCTGGAGCAGCTTTTTCTTTTTTGCCTGACGGATGATGCTTTCGGTTAACGGTCCCTTAAATGTTTTTGGAAACCCGGTAACGATATCAATTCTCATCGGTCAATTCCTCGAACAATCCATCAGGGGGGGCAATAACGATGCGTCGCGCGAGAATATCAACTTCACGTATCAATTCTTTATTTGCGGGGAACATGACATGACGTTTCTCAAGCACAATTTCCCATAAATCGTTTCCGGGTAATTTCCAGACTTCCCGGACAATACCAAGGAATGTCTGTGCATCATTAAAAACTTTGCAACCGATAATATCATGAATAAACCATGAGCCTTCAGGCGGTTCGGCAAGCATACTCTTTTCAACAAAAAGATAGTTGCCAACGAGAGGCTCAACAGACGTTCTATCGTCATATCCGACAAACTTGAGAATAATAGTATTTGCTTGAAATTCGATTTCATCAATCTCATACACCGAGACATTGTCTTCAGTTCTACCCATCACGACAGATTTTAAGTCGCGCAATCGTTCCGGGGTATGAGTAAATGGTTGAATTTTTACAAATCCTTTAATCCCAAAACAGCTTGTAATTTGTGCTATGGCAAATAGTTCTCGTTGTAACGGCGAAGAATTAATCGTCTGTGGATTCATAAAGTATCGGTTCCTCGCAATCGAGAAAGTGAAAGCGATGGGTGTAAAACCCATCGCTTAATGAGCTATTAGAAAAACTGCCGGCTTGAGTGTATTACTATCCTTGAGAGATAGCAATTTCAAATGCCTTGCTGTTAGGCAGATGGTGCTTCTGCTGGCGCCGGGGCTGCCGGAGCGGCGGCTGCTTCACCGGAAGATTTTTTCTTCTTCTTGCGGTGTGTCTTTTTCTCAGCCTGTCGTCGAAGTCGTTCTGCCTGAAGAACAGTCCATTTTTCAAGTTCAGCAGCGATTGCCGCTTCATCTTTACCATTCTTCATTAACTGCCACTTCAGCCAGAGTCCTTTATATTTTGCCAAGCCAAGCACTTTATCGGTTGCTTTTGCGCCCTTCTTGAGCCAGTAAAATAACCTTGTCTCTTTAATATCTATGAGAGGTGGTTCTTGTCGCGGATTGTATGTTCCAATTGCTTCGAGGAACTTTCCGTCACGAGGCGACTCTGAGTGCGCTGCCACAATTTTATAGACCGGCTGCTTCTTCTTGCCGATACGCCGTAAGCGTAATTTAACCAATGTTGTGTTCTCCTGAATTAAGTTATGAACTAATGTAAGTAAAAATTCTCTATGATTACTGTTGGTCTTGAATTTTGGAATTTACCCAAAGGGTTGCACGTTTCTGAACATCTTCGGAATTTTTCCGCGAGAAATTCGTTTCATCATATCTTGCATATCGAAAAATTGCTTGAGCAATTTGTTGACTTCCTGTACAGAAGTACCGCTGCCGGTTGCAATTCTTTTCCTTCGCGAGCCGTTTATCAGATGCGGTTTCAACCGCTCTTGCTTCGTCATGGATTGAATAATTGCTTCAATCCGCACAAGCGCCTTATCATCAACCTGGGCATTTGCAGGTATTTTATTCAAACCGGGAATCATTCCGAGCACTTGCTGCAAGGGTCCCATTTTTTTTATTTCATGAAGCTGGTCAAGAAAATCATCGAAGGTAAACTGAGCCTTTCGAAGCTTCTCTTCCATCTTGAGCGCTTTCTCTTCTGTAACTTGCTCCTGAACTTTTTCAACGAGACTTACAATATCTCCCATACCGAGAATGCGGGACGCCATTCTATCGGGGTGGAATTGCTCAAGCGCATCAAGCTTTTCACCTGTGCCGACAAATTTTATTGGCTTTGTTACAATCGAGCGAATCGAAAGCGCCGCTCCGCCGCGAGTATCGCCATCAAGTTTTGTAAGAACAACGCCATCGAAATTCAAACGGTCGTGGAACGCTTTTGCCGTGTTGACAGCATCCTGACCGGTCATAGAATCAACAACAAAGAGAATTTCGTGCGGGTTGACTTTCGATTTAATCGTTTCAACCTCGCGCATCATCTCTTCATCTATGTGTAACCTTCCCGCCGTGTCAATGATAACAACGTCGCGGGCTGCTTTTCGAGCCTGTTCTATCGAGCCTGCAGCAATTTCTATTGCGCCTTTCCCTCGCTCAGCAATAACCGGAACTTGAATCTGTTTTCCCAGCATTTCAAGCTGGTCTATCGCAGCAGGTCGGTAAACATCAGCTGCTACTAAAATAGGGAACCGGCTTTTCTTCTTGAGAAAATTAGCAAGCTTTGCACAAAAAGTTGTTTTTCCCGATCCTTGCAATCCCGCCACCATAATTATTGTTGGCGGCAAGGGCGCAATGTTTATTTGCGCGGCAGAAGTCCCCAACAACGTTACCATCTCGTCAAAAATAATTTTAACGATTAACTGTCCCGGGGTGATACTCTGAAGTACCTCTTGACCTACAGCTCGCTTTTGAACATCCTCTACAAATTGTTTAACAACTTTGTAGTTGACATCGGCATCCAACAATGCACGACGAACTTCGCGTAACGATTCTGTAACATTGCCTTCCGTGATTTTGCCCTGCCCACGGAGTTTCTTAAAAACAAGCTCTAATTTTTGGGATAAATCTTCAAACACAAGCTAAAGTATTGCTAACTTCAGTAAGAATCCCCAATACTCGGTGGGTAGCAGACCAAATATGGGCTAAAATAACATAAAAAAGCCTATCGCATCAAGTGGATAGGTGAAAAAGAGACTTAATTTACGGAAAAAAGAAGCAGGAAGCAAAATTCCTTTTAGGAGCCTGAATTTCGGCATGATACAGAGTGTTTGTGGTTTGTGGTTTTTAGCTTGAGTGTTTCAGGTTTCAGGCTTCAGGTTTCAAGACAACACAAGGTGATTAGTCATTGATCATTCGTGTAATCAAGACAAAATAAAGAGTAATGTTAAGTCATCACATATCTCACATCGAATATCGCATATCTAACAACTACTATCTTACATCTATAACGCTGTGTATCTTTCGCTTTGTGATACTATCGGAGCAACAGCATCTTCTTCACATCTGTGTAGGACAAGATGCCATCTTGTCCTACTACCACCAATTTATAAATATACACTCCGCTTGGCAACCCGCTTGCATCCCATACTTGCGATTTGAAACCTGAAGTCTGAAACTCGTTCACAAGTGTTGCAATTTCTTCGCCAAGCATGTTGTGCACTTTTAAGGAGACAAAATTGTCAATTGCCAATTGATAATTGATAATTGTCAATGGGTTGAATGGGTTGGGATAGTTTTGGAAGAGCCTAATCCGTGAAGGAAATTCTTGTTTATCGTCTTTAACATCAAGCGTTGAAATATCAATTTTGGCAGTCCATATCTGGTAATGTCCCGATGAATTATCCATCCAGAAGGCTTGGAGCGTATTACCGGAAGAAGTTAAGCTTATATTATCTCCCTGGTAACCGGGCGAAAGACCGGCAATGGGGGCGGGCTTGAAATTATGATCACTTACTTCAAAATCCATCCAGCTATCGCCGCCGTTTGTTGAGCGGGAAAGAAAAACTCCAACGGAATCGGATGTCGTATTCTGGTCGTCATAATATAAAATATTCACGCCGCCGCCATCGTCAATATGAATCGCAGGAAAATATTGATATTTATTGTTGTTCAGCGCATCTTGATTGACGCGAATTCCTGCCGACCATGTTTTCCCACTATCAATTGAACGGTTGAGAACTATATCCGGGTCATTGCCTGCCGGGGACAATCCTTTTTGGGCAGTAACAATATAAACTCTGGTATTGTATGCGCTTCCACTCCTATCTGCAGCAATTCTGGGCCACCCGTTGGTTTTAAGATTCGCTTTTGCCGGGATCATCCCTGCAATACCATTTACATCAAAAGCGTTTTCAGTAACCGACCATGTCGCACCGCCGTTCGACGAGGAAGCTGTACCAATGAAATCTTCTATAAATGGAGAACTGTTCACAGCTCTTGCCCAACAAACGACAATCACACCATTTAAGAGAATAGCGGCTTCCCCCCCTTTTCCAATAGTTCCTGAAGCAGGGTTATTAACCTCTTTCAGCGCGCTCCAATTTCCGCCCCCATCATCTGTATAAGAAATGGTAAGCTTATGTGGCGGTGCAGCCAAGCTCGTCCATACCGCGTAGGTCCTGCCGTAGTAACTGCTAGAAGCATCGCCGTCTGAGTGAAGAGTTGCTTTGTACAAATCAGCGTCGGTGATTTTCTTCATTGCAGTCCAGCTGAGTCCGTTATTGGTAGAGGAATGTGAATATAATCCGGGTGAGGAGCTTAGTCTTGTCAGAATGAAATTTCCGTTTTTATCAATTGCAATGCCCGGATTTCCTTTATGGGAGCTGATGAGAAATCCTTTGCATGTATCGGAGCCAAACCATGTTTGTCCTCCGTCCGTCGTTGAGTATATGCCTTCGCTCTGAAAACCTGTAGTTGTATCGAACGTATTGGCGGTTACAAATAAAATGCTGGAATTCAATGGATGACGCGCAACAAGAGGTTCCGTTTGAACAAATGAAGTTGGGAAGAGGCGAACGTTCTGCGAAACATACACCTGTTGTTTAGATAACTGAGAAGATGAGCCACATTTTATCTTCTCGAATGTTATCAACGATAAACAAAGCACAATTGATATTGAATATTGAAGTTTCATATTAAAATGTATAACTGATATTAAATCCCGTGAAAAAATTCCTTGGCTCGCCTACTTCATAATATTCTTTCTGGGCAGAATTGATATTGACGAACGCAACATAGGTCTTGTTGAACATGTTATTCATCCCGCAAGAAAAGATTACTTGAAACCGGCTAATGATCCAATCAAAGCCAAGTGTAGAATTCATAACAGCATAGCCTTCAGATTTTTCTGTATTGCCATCATCAGTGTACAACCCGCTCACATTGTTATAGTTGAGCTTAAGAAATCCTGTAAGCGACTCATTCAACCTGTTCTCATATAACACTGCAAGCGAAAAATTGTGTTCAGGAACACTCGGAACATGATTATCTGAAAATGAAGCAACAGTCACCGTGCTATCGTTATGAATTGTTCTTGCTTCATAGGCATCGTAGGTGAAATCTGAAAGCGTATAAGAGGATTTGAGCCTCAATCCTTTGTAGAGTTCAGCATTCAACCCCACTTCGAGTCCGCTGCGATTCGTCTTTGCTGCGTTACGATAGAAGACATCGCCGAACACTTCAAACGGAACTATTTCATCTTCTATTTTACTATTGAAGAATGTCACATCAAAATAAACGCTCTTGAAGATTTCCTCATCGAGAAACAGGAGATTTCCTTTGATACCTATTTCAAAATTTTTCGATTTCTGCGGCTTAAGGTCGGGATTAAACATTGAT
>SCUC01000078.1 GCA_004322375.1 Bacteroidota bacterium | reverse complement strand
CGACTCTAACTCATCCCCCTTCCCCTTCTCTTGCAAGAGAAGGGGGATTGAGGGGGTTGAGTTACGGAGGACTACCTCAAAATTCAATGTTAAATCAGTGGTGAGTAACATCAGTTATTATTTACAATTAAGCAAATATAAGTTATGTCTGTTCAAGTAATTGTTGGCGCGCAGTGGGGCGATGAAGGCAAAGGAAAAATCGTTGACCTCCTGAGCAAGAACATTGATATCGTTGCCCGTTATCAGGGTGGAGCAAATGCAGGACATACTGTTGTTATCGGCAATCAACAATATGTTCTTCATCTGATTCCATCAGGAATTTTTCATGAGCATGTTACGTGCGTTATCGGCAATGGCGTTGTTATTGACCCTGTTGCGCTGATGGCAGAAATATCTCAGCTTGAACAATCAGGAATATCAACAAAAGGGCGGCTGCTTATCAGCCACAACGCGCATGTCATCATGCCATACCACAAACTGCTTGATTCTGCGCGGGAACAATCAGGTCAGGCAATAGGAACCACAGGACGCGGCATCGGTCCCTGTTATATAGATAAAGCAATGCGTGTAGGAATTCGTATTGTTGACTTGTTGAATCGGAAAATTCTCGCGGAGAAACTCAAAACAGCCATCGAGGAAAAAAATCAGCTCCTCCATAAAATCTATGGAAAAATGGAGCTTGATATTGAAGCAATTATCAATGAGTACCAGGAATTTGATAACAAGATTGACGGGTACGTAACCGATACAGCATTCTATCTTGCCAACGCAATCAAATCCGGCAAACGAATTCTTGCTGAAGGCGCTCAGGGCGCGCTGCTCGATGTTGACCATGGCACGTATCCTTTCGTTACTTCATCTAATCCAACCAGCGGCGGCGCATGCACAGGACTTGGTATTCCGCCTACAGCGATTGATGGTGTAATTGGAATTGTCAAGGCATATTCAACAAGAGTTGGCAATGGTCCCTTCCCTACGGAACAAACCAACGAAACGGGAAATCGTCTCCGTGAAATCGGCGGAGAATACGGCGCAACAACAGGAAGACCGAGACGATGCGGCTGGCTCGACGCGTTCAGCCTTAAATACTCTGCGATGATTAACGGTATCAGCCAAGTTGCCATCACAAAGCTTGATGTGCTGGATACTTTTGATGAAATAAATATTTGTACCGGCTACGAGCTAAACTGGAAACCACTTAAGTCGTTTCCCGCCGGTGTTCAAACATTGCAGGAAATAACGCCGGTGTATCAATCATTTGCCGGATGGAACGCTGCAACAAGCAACGCTCGCACGTTCGATGAGCTTCCACACAAGGCTCAATTGTACATCAAAGCAATATCCGCGCTTACAGATACGAAAATCAGCATGGTCTCTGTTGGAGCGAAGAGGGAACAAACGATTGTTTTGAAATGAACTCCTTGTTCTGTTTCGGTGTTAATGACGCAGCGCAGATATCAGAAGCCCGGGATGAACGTGTCATTGCAGTCGAACTAAAAAAAAATCATTTTAACTATATTGGAAATGAACTATTTCACCCTTTCAGAGTTATGATATTGATTTTTTTATGTATTATAATAGTTCTACCCATTTCGGGGTTGAATAGCCAATCCCGGAGGGATGACATTATTGTAGCATAGCATAGTTCAGAATAAATTCAATAAAACCCTGAAAGGGTGACATTAATTGTCTATGTGTTCATGAGTAGCAAGCGAAGTCCCAATGACATTGCGGCTTTCGGCTGTGCTTCTATAATATTATAATTTGAACATTTTCATATTGATATTTATTCGAGTATTGGCATTTGATAATTGTAATTTCTTTGTACATTTCTACATGTCCTGTATCAAATTTCACTAATGGCAACACCCCGTTCCGCAAATATTAAAATCGGCTTGCTAGTAACAGCAGTTGCCATTGTCTTAGGCACGCTCTACTACACACAAAGCATTGTCGAGCAGCTGCTGAAAAAAGAACACGAGATAGCGCAGCTGTATGCTCACTCCCTCGAGTTTATTGCTAACAGCCCCGCCGACCAATCGGATTACGGTTTTATTTTCACGGAGGTCATCGGCTCGATTGATTTCCCGATGATACTGACTGATTCCGCCAACCAACCGATTGAACCATTTCATCTCAACACACGAAATATCCTCCTACCGGAAAGCAATTCTGACGCAGAACAACGGGAGTTTCTCAGCGAGATGATAAAGAAACTGGACAATGAAAATAAGCCCATTAAGGTCATCATCCGCGTACCATTTGGGGACATCATTCAATACCTGCACTATGGTGAATCTGAAATTATTACCAAGCTCCGCCTTCTTCCAATCGTCGAGATTGTCGTTGCGGGAGTATTTATTATCATGGGGTATCTCGGCTTCAGCTACATTAAGCGGAGCGAGCATGGCAACATCTGGGTAGGAATGGCAAAAGAAACCGCTCACCAGCTTGGCACTCCCCTTTCAAGCCTTCTCGGCTGGATTGAAATGATGAAGATTCATGCTGAACAAAACCCGCGCCAGATGGAGGTGGTCAACGAGATGCAGCACGACCTGATACGTCTGCAAAAAGTCACCGACCGATTTTCAAAAATCGGCTCGAAACCCAACTACAACGATGAGGATTTGAACGAAGTGATTCAAGCTGTCATTGCATATTTTCAAAAACGACTCCCCTCCCGATTTGGCGAAGGTCAAACCATCGAGCTTTCGATTGAAACGACGGAACACATCACTGCAAAAATCAACCGTGAGCTGTTTGAATGGGTTATCGAAAACCTGATTAAAAATGCCGTCGACGCTATCGAGGAGAGCAAAGGTAAAATTACTTTCTCAATATTCAGGAAGGGATCCCACATCATTATTGATGCGAAAGACACCGGCAAGGGAATAGACATGAAATACAAAAAAGATATTTTCCGTCCCGGCTACAGCACCAAAAAGCGCGGCTGGGGACTCGGTCTCTCCCTTTCCAAACGCATCATCGAAACCTACCACAAAGGCAAGCTCTTCGTAAAGGAAAGCAAGCTCGGCAAAGGAACGACGTTTAGGATACGACTGAATAAATGATTTGTGATGTGAGATATGAGATGTGCGATATGAGATATGGGGTGTGAGATATGAGCTATGAGTGTCTTGTCCCGATAAACTGACTACTACCGGGTACTCAACCGATAACAAATAGCCTGAACGTTTTTTACTTTTTATTTGATACTTTTTACTTGAACACAGCCACCTACCTCTGCGCGTATTGCGGCGAGCCAAACGAAACCGAAGTTGACCCCTCCGGCGGCGCGCATCAAACCTACACAGAAGACTGCCAAATCTGCTGCCGACCAAATGTTTTACACATTACCATTGATGAAACAACCGGAGAAGTGTTTGTGGAGAGCGAGTTTGAAGGATGAAAATGGGATGTGGGATGTGGGATATGCGATGTGAGATATGGGATATGGGATTTGTAAAACAGTCATTGCCTAAGCTCGCAGAGCGGGACGGGGCGACATGGTAATCCCCTGCCACGGAGAAAGAACGTACTTTCAATTTTAAGTCAACCTTTTGCAATCAGACAGAAATCACATTATCTTCACCGAACCACTCTTTTGCTTTTGCTATTATTGAGGGATCTGGCTTATGATAAAAAACAACAAGATTTTCTTTAGTTCTCGTACAACAAACATAAAATATTTTCTGTGTTCTTGACAATATCCGAGGATAAGTGCTTTTTTTAGAGGTGTTCAAACCTTG
>SCUC01000077.1 GCA_004322375.1 Bacteroidota bacterium | reverse complement strand
CTGGTACATAAAATACCCGATTAAAGATTTACGCGAATACGCTGTCGTTGCCACTACGCGACCGGAAACGATGCTCGGCGATACTGCAGTCGCCGTCAATCCTAATGATGAGCGATACAAGCATCTCGTGGGCAGAACGATTTTGCTCCCCTTAACTCAACGCGAAATCCCCATCATCACCGATAATTTTGTTGACCCTTCATTCGGGACAGGAATGGTAAAAGTCACTCCCGCGCATGATCCCAACGACTATTGGATTGGTGAACGGCACAACGCGAATATCGGACAGCGTCACTTAATGGTGCCGATAAACATCTTTGATATTTCCGCGCACTTGAACGAGAACGCCCCTCCGAAATATCAAGGCATGGACCGATACGAAGTGCGCAAAGTTGTCATTAAAGATTTAGAAGAATCAAATCTTCTCTTAAAAATCGAACCTCATGTTCATAACATCGGCCGCTGTTACCGTTGCGACACGGTTATCGAACCATATCTCTCCGACCAATGGTTCGTGAAGATGAAACCTCTCGCAGAAAAAGCGTTGCAAGTTGTTCAGGATGGTACTATTCATTTCCATCCCGACCGCTGGGTGAAAACGTACGAACATTGGATGACCAACATCCGCGACTGGTGTATTTCGCGCCAGCTCTGGTGGGGACACCGCATCCCCGTCTGGTACTGCGTGGGTGATGATATGTGCAAGCTTGAGTGCAAGCAGCCAATCGTTACTGCAAAGAAACCCGAAGCATGTCCTCATTGCGGTTCAACAAACTTGCGCCAGGATGAAGATGTTCTAGATACATGGTTCTCTTCTGCCCTTTGGCCCTATTCAACCTTAGGATGGCCCCAGGATAACCCCGAGTTGCGCTACTTCTACCCCACAAGCACACTGGTTACGGGACCGGACATCATTTTCTTCTGGGTCGCTCGCATGATTATGTCAGGCTTAGAAGTGATGGGAGAAATTCCCTTACCCGATGGTAGCCCGCGCAAACAAGCAAAAGACCTCGTTCCCTTCCACGATGTCTATTTCACAAGCATCATTCGCGACGCGCAAGGAAGAAAGATGAGCAAATCGCTCGGCAACTCCCCTGACCCGCTCGACGTCATAAGTGAATTTGGAGCCGATGCCCTTCGCTTTACAATCATCTATCTCGCCCCGCTCGGTCAAGATGTTTTATACTCCAACGAAAAATGTGAAATCGGAAGAAACTTCGCCAACAAAATCTGGAACGCCGGTCGCTTCCTCCTCATGAACCGCTCACAGCTAACGGCTGAGAACCCACGACAGGAAACAGGAAACAGGAGACAGGAAACTGAAAATCTCGATTTGGCAGACCGATGGATTCTCTCCCGTCTCCACTCTACAATCGAAGAATTAAACAAAGCGCTTGATGAGTTTGAAATCAACCACGCCACAAAGATTCTCTACAGCTTCATTTGGCACGACTTCTGTGATTGGTATGTCGAGATGGTGAAAGGCAGATTATACGGAACCGAATCCAACGAAGTGAAGCAAATTGTGCTTAACCGCGCCATCGGCGTCTTCGATTCCGCCCTCAGAATGTTACATCCATTCATGCCCTTCATCACTGAAGAACTATGGCAGCATCTTGCAGAGCGAAAGCCGGACGAGTCAATCATGGTTGCGCCCTACCCCATAAAAGAAGACCAATGGATTGACAAAAGCACCGAAACCGAAATGACATTCGTACAAAATGCTATCAACAGCATTCGCAACGTGCGCGGAGAGCTTTCAGTTCCACCATCGAAAGAAATTAACATTGTTATCAAATTTCCTGAAACCTCGAAGGAAGAAGTCATCAAGAAATACGGGAGCTATTTCCAGCGCCTTGCCCGCGTTTCAAGCATTGAGCAGCTGAACAACGGTGAAAAGCCCAAGCACTCCGCCAGCGCAGTGGTTGAAGGCGGCGAAATGTTCATCCCTCTCGAAGGCATCATTGATGTCAACGCCGAGCGCGAACGCATCCAAAAAGAAATCAACCGTCTGCAAGCGCTCTACGAAGGCACGCAGAAAAAGCTCGCCAATGAAAGCTTCATCAGCAAAGCCCCCAAAGACGTCGTTGACAAAGAACGCGAAAAACTTGATAGCTTCAAATCAAACTTAGAAAAATTGCAAAAGAACTTGGAAAGATTGTAAAGATATTATTTTAATAATAATTTTCTTATTATGATTAAAAGAGAATCTATTGCCTCTGTGAAGTCAATTTCAGGTAAAACCATTCGACTTACTTTTAAGCAATGGTCTCATATCATCGAATCACATGACTATAAGGCAGGTAATATTGAAAAAATATTAGAGACAGTAGCAAATCCCGAACGTATCGCTAAAGGAATAGCTGGCGAAATGTTAGATCGGAAGAGC
>SCUC01000076.1 GCA_004322375.1 Bacteroidota bacterium | reverse complement strand
AAGAAAGATAGGAAGGGGTATCTTGGGGTCAATATCGAAGATGTAACGAGGCGGTTGGCTGAGCGAAAGGATTTAGTAACCAAAGCCGGCGCCTATGTAACGAGTGTGGTGGATAATAGTGCAGCAGAGGATGCGGGAATTAAGAAAGGGGACGTCATCCTAAAATACGACGGCAAAGAAGTGGAAGATAGCGACGAGCTAACCGATATGGTTCGTAAAACAAAGCCGGGGACAACTGTTGATATCGTGGTTGAGCGGAAGAAAGAAACGAAGACACTTAAAGCAGAAATTGACCGTTTGGATTCGCCAAGCGCGTTCTCTTTCGACTTTGATGATTTTGGCGTTACAACTCCTAAACCACATCTCAATGTTCGTCCGCGGGTGCAAGTGTATTCTTCCGGTTCATCAATGTACGGATTAGCAATCCAAAGCTTGAGCAAACAATTGGCAGAGTATTTTGAAGTACCGGGAAAGAAGGGGGCGTTAGTAACCGAGGTGAAAAAGAACAGCGATGCCGATAAAGCAGGATTTAAGGCGGGGGACGTTATTACCAAGATAGGCTCCGTGAGCGTGTGGGATGTTAATGATGTGCGCGAGGAGCTTCAAGATGCAGAAGAAGGCGACGAGCTATCAATAGAAGTCATCCGGAAGGGCAAGTCTTCGACCCTAAAAATGAAAATTGAGGAGGGTGATGATGAAGATGATTGGTCGTATCATTATGTTCCCAATGGGAGCGGGTATCACTATTTCTATAACGACAAGCTGAGCAAAGATATTGAAAAGGATATCCATCTTGATGTTCAGAGGGATGCGCTTCGAGAATTGCAACGCAGTTTAAGAGAAAACCTAAAGGATGGTTTGAATGATACAAAAAGGGAATTGAGAAAAATCAAGGAAAATTTGAGGAACGAGTTGAGGAAGTTGTAAATTTTAGGGTTGTTCCAAAAAAACTATCGCTCGTTTCTGCCAACGGCTCGTAGAGCGTCCTCGCAGAAACAACGAAACCGAACATTATTCTCCACTCTGCGAGGACGCAGAGTGGAGCCTGATTGGTTTTTGGAACTATCCTTTATTTTTTTGGAGACTTGAACCCCTCTTTTTATGAAAAAAGCGGGGTTTTTAATTTTACTCAAGTTGGCCGTTTTTGAAATGGGAGAAATTACATGTTTAATCGCATGACCGTAAACGGTCACGCTATAAAATTCTAAGCCCGATAAATCGGACTTCGTCTAACTAGTTCTGTTTACAGGACTTGAATAAATGTAGCGTTATCATTTATGGTAACGCTACTATTGCAAAAAACGATCAACTTGAGTAATTTTAAATGATAGAATAATAACAACCATACAGTTTTTATACTAAAAATCCTGTCGAGTGAAATATTGATTTTTATTTCATTGATTAGTATGTTACCTCAATGATTAAAAACTGAAGGTGACCGATGAATAAGAATATGTTTGCCTGCTTATGGTGGGATACCAAGGGGATAGACGCTTTGAGGCGACATTCTAATCTGCATGCTGTGGGATGTGAGAATATTTTTTCGCATGAAACTTTGTGCGCAAACATGAACCCACCCGCTATAGGCGAGACTCGACAAAGTCGGCAAACCACCAACCGAGTTCCAACCAAAAATATTTCCCGTTTATTTATTGCTTTATTTGCTTTAACA
>SCUC01000075.1 GCA_004322375.1 Bacteroidota bacterium | reverse complement strand
GCAATGCGTGCATTGATAGTGACGAGTAGAGTAGTGTAATTCATATTCAATTTAAAAGGAAAAAGTAAAAAATAAACAAAATAAAAGAAACATTTGGAGTTCCCGATAACGAAACGCTCTACGAGCCGTAGTCCGTCGGAAACAGTGATAACTTACATAGATATAACTCCATAATGAGTTGTTCTTAACTCATATCACACATCGCACATCCCACATCACATATCGGTTTAGGCCACTTCAACCCTGCTTTGGTCTCCAATCATAAATCTATGGACATGGGGCTTGCCGGAGGCTTCGACGATTTCGGCTTCGTTGCCGAGGAGGCTGCCTTCGATGCGGATTTTAACATCAGTTACTGTGCATTTGTTGAGGAGAATGCTGAACTCGACTTCAGAATTTTTTATCAGGCATTCATCGCCAATGGAAGTGAAGGGACCGACGTAGCTGTTTTCGATAATCGCGTTTTTACCAATGATTGCGGGACCACGGACAACACTGTTGATAATTTTCGCTCCGGGCTCAAGAATGAGCTTGCCGGCAACCGATGATGATTTGTCAACGTTGCCTTCAATACGGGATTGGATGTTATCGAGGACGAGGCGATTGGCTTCGAGAAGATCGGAGGGTTTGCCGGTATCTTTCCACCAGCCGGTGATTTCGCTGTATCCAACAGTGTAGCCGTTATCAAGAAGATATTGGTGCGCATCAGAAATTTCTAATTCGCCGCGCCCGCTCGGCTTGATGTTTTTACATGCTTCAAAAATGTGGTGGTCATAAATGTAAATGCCGGAGACGGCGAATTGGCTTTTCGGTTTTTTCGGTTTTTCTTCTACGCCAATAATTTTTCCGTTTTTTATTTCGGGGACGCCAAATCGTTCGGGGTCTTTTACTCTTGACAGGGTGAGATGACAGTTGCACCCGCTTCGCTCAAATTCATCAACAAACCGTTTCACGCCGCCTACAACCATGTTATCGCCGAGATAGAAAATAAAATTGTCTTTGCCGATAAACTTCTGTCCGATTTTAACCACGTGAGCAAGCCCCAGAGGGGATTTTTGTGGGATGTAGGTAATCTTTACGCCCCATTGTTTTCCGTTGCCGATTGCTTTGGGAACTTCATCGCTGTCGGCGTTGTGGATGATGCCGATTTGCTTGATGCCGGCATCAACCACTGCCTCGATTGCATAATGTAGTATGGGTTTGTTAGCAATAGGAATAAGATGTTTGTTTTGTGTATGGGTTAAGGGGCGAAGACGGGTTCCGCGTCCGCCACTGGCAATTAAGGCTTTCACGATTTTTGACTTTCGTTCGTTTAGTTGTGTTATTAGTTGTGATAAAAAATTTCAGTTAATAATAATTTCATTTTCGAGGCTCTTTAATGATGCTGTCTAAAAGTTTTGTCGCTCGGTTCTGCGTCCTCGCAGAACCAAGAATACGAGCGGATTTCCACACGGCGAGGACGCCGTGTGAAGCGATCGGTTTCTTTTTGGACAGACTCACAATTATTTTGTAACACGGAATATCTTAGTAATTTTATTAAAATCTTTTTTTGTAAGAAGCCCATTTGCATGTGCGACGCGGGCGACTTCTTTGGCGCATACAGTATATAACGGAATAAGTTCAGGTGCAAATTTCTTGATTGCTTTTAGGTGCGATTTTAAAGTTGTTACATCATTTCTTACAATAGGTCCTGTGAGGGACATTCCAGCCGAATTTTTGAGAGTATTTTCAATCGCGGCATTGAACAATGGCTGAAAAATATGATACCAATCTTTTGTACCATGCAGTTGTTTAGAAAGCCGCTCTATTGCGTTGAGCAGAACAACGACATAGCTCGAAGAGAATACACAGGCAGCATGATAGAGTGGTCGAAGATGTGCCGGAATGAAAATCACATTGCCGTTAAGGTTTTGAATGAGTTGTTTAATCTTTGGAGTGTCTTTCTTTTTACAATCAACTCCGTAATAGATGCCATCGAGTAGCACGGGCTTTAATATTTTACCATGTGGCTTTGGAAACGTTTGTATGGGATGAACAGCGGCTATTGACACACCCTTTTTAGATAGTTCTTTGAGAATCGTCGCGGAGTTTATGCCTGATGTGTGAAGGACTAGTAGCTGCTTGAATGAAAGTGATGATACTTTAGAAAGTTGCCGGTCAATTTCAGGTATCGCACTATCGGGTACGGCAATAATGATGAGCCGTGTTTCAGGAGGAATTTTTTCAAGCCGCGTGGAAGCGATGGTGCTGTTTACGGATGAGCATAATTTTCTAGCAGAGACGAGCGACTTGCTAATGACGGCAAGAATCGGATATCCACTATGATGTAATGCAAACGCTAATGAGGAGCCTACTGCCCCTGCGCCGATAATTGATATGGGTGGAAGTGATTTATTGTTCATTGTGCGGACGATGGGTATAAGAGCGTGTCCGGGAAACTCTGCTTGCGCGTCATTACAAATGCCGCTTTAGAGGAATGAAGCAATCCCCCTAGATGAACAGCCGAAAACCTTCTTCGCCTGTCATTCCCGAACGTTTTTATCGGGAATCTTGAACCGACTAAATTAGGTTCCCGCTTGAATCCTGCGGGAATGACATTAAGGGGATTTTTCTGCTGTTCTTCTAGGATTACTGCATAGATTGAGAGTATGACTTCTGCATCACGCAAGCGTGATGCCTTGCAATGACATTCCTCCCAAGTTTTCTTACAGTTTCTAAAATCCATTAATAAATATTAATATTTGGTGGACGCAATCAATCAATAAAAAACAATTTATTATTTTTTAGTGAGCTTTTACAACCGCGGCTGAAAGATAGCCAACAACACCGCTGTGGTCTCCCGTAACATCGCCGGAATTGCAATGGTGAAGGATTTGCACATCAGTCGCGCCGAGTTGTTGCGCGGCAGCAAGAACGGCAACAGTGGGTCCGCCGCCGCACGCTTCCGTGATGTTATTTTCAAGGTCGTCCATAAGCTGTTCATAGTTGAAACGTTTTATGTCATCTATTGCCCGTTTATCTAACTTTTTTGCCGTTTCATAAGGGTAATAGTGAGAGAGGTCGGTGCTGGCGACAAGGAGACATTGCTTGCCGGAAAGAATTTCCGCAAGAGCATTTCCCAGCTCAAAACATAGCTCACGGGTTTGATCTCCCATGACGATAGGAAGGATGTTGATTTCTCCCAGCATCATAGAGAGGAACGGAAGCTGTACTTCAATGGCATGTTCGGCGCCGTGTCCGCGCGAGGAAGTTTCGATACGCTCGCTTTTGCTCAACAGGTCAAAGCGGAGTGTTTCGTCAATATGGAATGTTCCTACTGGAGTTTTATACGCTGAGCCGTTATACACTGAGATACCATTAAAATATTCTCGATGGCTTGGGGAAACGATAACGACGCTATCGAATTGTTTTCCCTGCAATAATTTGTACCCATAGGCAGCAGTCAAGCCGGAATACATGTAACCGGCATGGGGTGAGATGAGGGCAACGATGTTTCCCAATGGAGGAGATGGAGATGCTTTTGTGAATAATTCTTCAAGATTATTACGTAGTTCCTTCTCTGAGGCGGGATAAAACATACCCGCTACAGAAGGTTGACGGGTAAGCTGTTCTTTCATAATACGATTGTGAATAATGAATACGATTTTGGACTTTCTGAATTAGAAGTCGGTTTCATTAAAAACTTCAGCGGAGAAAATGAAGAGCTTTGTCTCTTTTTCTTTCCATGCAGAGGGTTGTAACCCTGCCTTGCGCGCAGTTTGATTTAAAAAAGTCTCCCTATCCCATCCGTATTCGATTGGGACTTGAGGAAGCAACAACCCGCGCTGCAATCCCTTTTGCATAATAAGCCCGTGCTTTCCTACTTCAATTTTTGAAATATCCTGTATTTGTTCGGGTGGTGTGAGGACGGAAATTTCAATTTCAAGGGACGATACTTCGTCAGTCGTTACAGGAAGAAACCGTGGATCGTTGAACGCCGCTTTGCAAGCAACTTCTTGTACGGTTTCTATGACTGAGATATCAGACTCTATGTAGCCTATGCAACCGCGCAACTCATCCTGTTTTTTTAAAGTGACAAATGCGCCAGATGGAGCTTGCAACGCTTCCGGGATATGCTTTAATGATAGGAGCCGTTTATTATTGATTGTTGCTTCTATGGCAGCGCGAGCAACCGAAAGGAGCAGTTTTTTATCTGAATTCGAGAGCATGTCTCATTTTTTGGAATTAACGGTAACTTACAGAAAAATTTGGTGAGATTCAACTATCATAACTTTGCATCTCAGCGTTAGCTTTGGTACATTCATACAGCAAAAAACACTAATAATTTTCATCAATTATGACACTTGGAAAAGTAATCGGAACGCTTGTTGCGACGCAAAAAAACGAACATTTAAGGTCACAGAAATTGTTAATCGTTCAACCGATTGATTTACAGGGCAACTACATCGGGCGGGATATTATTG
>SCUC01000717.1 GCA_004322375.1 Bacteroidota bacterium | reverse complement strand
GCGAATTGGTGAAATTGTCCCCCGCTGCTTTGCACTGAAGTTGTGAATCCATCTGTAGAGCTGACTGAACCGATTTCATCGCCTACATATTCTTCTTTGCGAACTATTCTCAGAGGAACTAATTGATTAAATGAGTAAGTCAAATCGAATTTCTCAAAGTTCATTCTTAGTCCGGTAGATAGAATTCCCGCATCGAGAACATCAACGGCAAGTTCCCGTTCTTGAAACGCTTTAATTCCGTAAGTAAGAAATTTCGATTCCCACGACTGCACTTGTAATTCCGGATACATTCTTAGTCCGGAAATGCCTACTCCAACATCTATAAATTCAGCCAGGGGGATTATGCCACCAACGTGCGCTTTCCAAAACGATATACCACCCGTTGCATTGTAATTTTCACGCAGTCCGAATGGCATGTCAAACACATTTACAAAGGGCCAACTATCAACATTCCCGGTTAACGCTCCGGTAATGGTGCGATGTTGAAGCGATGTAACCAACGTCCCTCGTTCAGAAAAACTATATCGCGCCCCAATCAGAAATGATTTGCTCGTATATCCAAAATTCGAGAACGTTCCATATTGGCGCTGATAGGAAAGAAATTTCCCTCGTCCTTCTATTTCCTCTCCTTCAAATGATAGTAGCCCCAGCCAATGTTCTGAAAGCGGAAGTATTGCTTGAGTCGAATAGCTTACAACTTCTCCTTGAGGCGCAAATTGAGTTTCATATTCTCTGCTGATTTCCGGGGTGGAAAGAATATTCGCCCTGCGGCCTCTGATAAACAATGTTACGGCAGGGTACTGAACTTTCAGTGACGCCTCTGTTTTCTGCAATTGACAATCCAATGGCATCACGCCTCTTATATTTGTGATGTTCAGCCTGAGCAATTGCGAGCTTGAAACTCTTCCTGCATTGAGCGTCGCTGCAATCCGTGGTGAAATCTGAACCGAAATTCTGCTTTCGTAATCACTGATAACGTGAGGATTGATGTACGATTGCCCAACCATCGCGCCAAATTGCAGCGCGTTGCTCAATCGCATAGAGTAGCTGAGAGCAAAGCGGGTATCTTCACCCCTGTATGCTCCTCCATCCTCAAGTGATTGATTGACGATAGCGCTAAAACGAGAAGAGGTAATCGAAACGTCTAAGGTAGGGTGAAATGCGCTGCGTGATAAAGGAAGAAGAACATTCACCGAACGAGAATAATTCTCGATAAGAGTCTCCGTTCCATCGGATCGCTGCTCTCGATACACATTATTAAATTTGTAGTTGAACCCGACGCGCGGAGTTGTTGCAGCTTGTTGAATAATGCTCACCTCTTCAGAGGAATGTTCAAAAGGGTTTTCACCCATCATTCTGTAGCTCTGTTTCCCTGAAAAAAACATCTCAAGAATATCCTGAGCAAAAGAAGTAAACGGACACATCAAGAGCATTGCGCCGGTAAGCAACGCGCTAGTAATCCATCTAAAAGTTAGAGAACCTGTTATCATGTAACCGCGTCTTGTCCCAAAAAAATCTACTTAGATCTTGGAAAATGAAACCCCAGGGAACACCCCTCTCCTTTTGGGAGAGGGGTTGGGGGTGAGGGGGTTATGCTAATCTCCAACTCTTACGCTCTGTTCCCAGTCGGCGGCGGTAATACCGAATGTTTGCTTCAACATAGCGTCTGTTGTTATTCCCGGCAATAGCCCGTTAAAGGTTGGATCGGGAAATATCCAGTTCGAAAATGATGTTGCCTGCCATGTTAACACAGCAACATACTCACCATGATTCCCCGCTTCAACGCTGACCGTATAGGCTGGAATTTTTGCTTTGTAGTTGGCGATGGCATTATCAAAATAATTCTTCAGATTTATTGTAAGATATTCTTGAACGTTATCATCATTGAAATCGTTGTACGCTTGATATGGACCGGAAAGCACCATAATCAATGAATCCATCCCTGCATACAACTGCGAAAGCTCCTGTACAGCCTCTGGAGAGTATGGAATTAAGTCAATCCCCGGATGCGGAGTTTCATTACTATAATACGTGATGCCGCTTTGGATGCTTGACGCCATTCCTATCCAGCTTGTCCGCACGTCTCTCATCCGCTGCACGCCGTTTGTCCTTAATGCTAAGAAGGGTGATGTAACTTGCCATGCATTTTCTACTGCATTGGCATCCTCAGGGTCATAGTCTATATTATAGGAAACGAACGCTGATGCTTCCGCATGTAATGCCTGGAACACGGCAAGCAGTACATAAATTTCCGTCAAATCTATCCTGATAGAATCTTGCAGCTCCCCTCCTGCATCGTCCGGCGTAATGTAAAAAGCGAACTGTTGGTTTTGTGTCACGCGTTGCAGGTGGAATATCGCAGTTGATAATGCGGGTAACAATTTCGCTTCAACGACATTCTGGTAAAAGCTCGGAGGGAGAGTAGTATCAGACTGAGTAAATATATAGTCAAATCGGTTAGGGAATTGTTGCTTTATCATCAATGCCAATCGCGATTCTGCCTGCGATTGCAAATCTCTTCCATACTGCTTCAAATCTTGCTTTAAGCTAACGCGGGAAAAAACATTCCCGATAAATGGAGGAGGGGAAGGACCTTCAGTAGGTATTTCGTTTAATACGGAAAACAACGCGGGGTCTGAGAAGACGGTAAGCACGCCGGTTAATGCTGCGCCGAAATGCGCTGCGGTGTTGTTCGGGTCGAGCGTAACGGCTTCTTCGTATAAGCCGTTAGCGGCAGACATATTCAACGCTGCAGAATCGCGCCCGCCTGCGTTAATAAGCTGTGCCATCTTCGGAATCAGAATTTG
>SCUC01000716.1 GCA_004322375.1 Bacteroidota bacterium | reverse complement strand
GAAGAAAGGTTGTGAGGGAGATCGCAAACTGCTAATAGTCAATTGTGAATCGCCAATTGCTATTGAACGAGTTTCTTGGGCTTGCTAAAGACTGGTTTTAATATGCGGCGACCCCGCGAGCGCGTGCGTAATTTTCTTTCTTACCAATAACCACAATAACAAAACAAACCCGATGAGTAACGGTGGACCATAGAATGCAACCGTCCCAAGGAAATTGAAGATGCCGTGCAACAATACCGCAATACAATATCCTTCTATAAGAAGCCTTCTTGCCATTTGCTTATCCATAAACTTTGCCCAGCCTAACGCGAAACCCCATGAGCTGGAAAACAGTACATGTCCCGGCACGCTTAACAGCCCCCGCGCGACAAACAGGGAGAAAATTCTGGTAGAGCTTGCTTCAGGTTCCTGCGTCATAAAATCTGTAAAGGGAAAGCCGTAGCTTCCCATCAGGTAGAGAGAATTTTCAATCGAAGCGAATCCCAGCGCGGCGGCAGCAGCATAGGTTATGCCATCCATCGGCTCGTCAAACTCGATATGATTGTATATGGTATAACGGACAGCGAAAAATTTTGCCAGCTCTTCTACAACAGGAGCGAGAAAGGCGAGGGAGAACATCCTGTACTCACCGAAGGGCAACTCCGGCAACGCTGCAATGAACGCAGAAAGCAATCCCCAGAAGAATGTCTTTACGACAAGATGCTTCGGCTCCGGTTCCCACTTATCTTTTTTGTAGAAATACCAGAGCCAGAAAATGCCGGGAGAAAATCCTAATAAGAAAATGGCGGTAACAATCATACGGGGGTAATTGTAGTGAGTTCCTTTTGAATATCCAAAAGGATAGTAGGTAACAGGTGATAGGTTGTAGGTGGTGGAAGAGTTACGCTATGCTGGATTCTGGATGCGAGATGTAAGAAATAGTCTCAAGTTTCAGGTTTCATGCATCAGGTGTGTGTCATCCTGAAACCTGAGACATGAAACCTGAAGCAACAAACGAAAAGCCTGAACGTTAGCCGAACATGTTAAGTTGCCCATGCTGCTCGCGAACGAAGTGTTCCGTGGAGACATAAAACGTTTTCTTGTTGAATCCGTACTTCTCGCAGTTCACCTTGAATAATTGCCTGATTGTGTGTGCAATCTCTCCTTCTCCTCTCATCCTGCTGCCGAAGTTGGGGTCGCTGAGCTCGCCATCGCGGGTATCTTTGATTCGATTGATGATTTTAGCTGCGCGGTCGGGCATGGTTCGTTGCAGCCAATCGAGGAAGAGCGGCTTCACCGCCCAAGGGAGACGAACTAAAATCCATCCTGCCGATGTCGCGCCGCGTACGGACGCTTCCTTGAGGATTGCAGGAATCTCCTCATCGTTTAAGCCGGGGATAATCGGGGCGACATTCACGCCGACGGGAATATTATGTTCGGCAAGAAGCTGAATTGCCTCAAGACGTTTTGCAGGCGGAGATGTTCGCGGTTCCATGCTTCTGATAAGCTCATCGTTCAGGCTTGTAATAGAGATTATGGTATGCACAAGATTGAGCGATGCAAGCTCTTGAAGGATATCAACATCGCGTGTGATAAGGTGATTTTTGGTGATGACTCCAACGGGATTGCGATACTTCAAAAACACTTGAAGGAGACGTCGCGTGATTTGCAATTTTCGTTCGATGGGCTGGTAACAATCAACGTTGCTGGAGAGGGAAATCATTTGCGGCTGCCAGCTTTTCTTCTGGAATTCCTTCTCAAGCAACACGGGAGCGTCCTCCTTTACCATTATTTTGGTTTCAAAATCAAGTCCCGCGGAAAAGCCGAGATATTCGTGCGATGGGCGCGCGTAGCAATAAATACAGCCATGCTCGCAGCCGCGATACGGGTTTATTCCATAGGTAAAGGGAATATCCGGGCTATCGTTTTTCGCTAAGATAGTTTTAGTCGTATCCTTAAAGAACTGAGTCGGGAGCTTCTTCTCATCGTTATCTTCCCATTCGATTTCCAACGGCTCAAGGTGGAGTTTCTCAAACCTGTTGGGAGTGTTGTACGAAGAACCGCGACCTTTGATTGTATTGGTGGTCATGCTATAGTGTATAAATATACACTGTAATATAATACGTTATTTTCTAATGCACAAAAAAACTACCGCTAACTGTATTACATTGGATCATTGTAATTACGACGAACGTATTGGTCAATCCATTGAGATAGTCCCTGACCATCTTTCAGAAAAAGCCGTAGTTTGCCATCCTTTTCCTTATGTTCTTTATAAACACCCGCGCTAAACCTACCTGATGTAACAAAAAGAAGTGCAGGAAAATGTCTATTTGCCCACATAGACTGTCGCAATTCGGTAACAGGAACTACGTGTCTATGTTTTACTTCTACAGCTAATAAAGTCGGCTCTCCTGGTATTAGTTCTCCCCGAGCGATAACATCTCTACCCCCATCATGTGATCTTTCGGTGATTGTCACTTGCAGTCCAATATCGTGCAGTATCTCTGCAACAATTTCTTCTAAAGTTCGCCAATGCAAATCAGAAAGATGTACCTTAGAATCATGGAGATTTTTCAGGATAGATTTTACTGCTATGTGAAGTTCTGTATCTCCAAACTTAGGAGGTAACCACAGTTGTGGCAACGATAGAATATTATACTCTGTTTTTATTGGACTAGAAATCTTCTCTGACCATGATTCTACAGTAGCTTTGTGCCAATCTTCCTCGGTTGCTTCCTCATCTTCATCCAAGCCAGATATAATTGGAGGCACAATATTATCAAACAAACCTTCAGCATCATGCCATACACCATTTTGAGAGCGAAAATGGATATTTTTAAAAAATAAATAAGCTAACCTAGCATCAAGAGGATGTAATTCCTTACTCGTTTTAGACAGTACTTCATCAAATACACCTTTTATTGATTCACGAACTGTTGTATCTTCGATGGGATTATTTCCATATCGAATTTCATCAAAGCCTAATGGAAATACGGATTCGGGGAAAGAATAAGGTAAAATCATTGCAGAGATGCGTTTTAGAGGAAAGTCGGCTAGTTGTGTTAAATTCACAAAAATGTTTTTTTGAATGCTCTTTTGCAGAAATTGAGGTTTGATAGGTACTCTTTCCAAGAATTGAAATTTTTCAATAATATCGGACAAAATAACTGATAACCGTTCA
>SCUC01000715.1 GCA_004322375.1 Bacteroidota bacterium | reverse complement strand
GAAGAATTATAAATTCCTTTGCTGGAACCCTCATGGAGGGGCTTAACCATGCAAGGCATTGAAATTGAACAGGTTGCAAGCTCGTTGATTGAATGAAGCACCTGGAATCTTGCTGTTCTAATATTATAGTATGATAAAATCTCTTTTGCTCTCGATTTATCAAGACACACAGCAAGCGTTAACGGATCGGAGCCGGAATAAGGAATATTGAGATACTCCAGCATTGCGGGGATTTGCGCTTCGCGGGAAATCCCGTTCATCCCTTCCGCAATATTAAAAACAATTTCAGGGCAAGTATCAACAAGCTTACCATACGCATGTATATCCGCTTCAATAAGCGTTACTTGATGTTGTTCAGAAAGGGCGAGTTCGAGTGCGTGGATGGTTTCCCAACTATCCCATTCTGCATACCGGTCGTTCTCTCGTTGGACTGACTGGGAAGTGATGACTGGTTGACCGTTGCTTGAGTTGACACGTATGGGTTCGAGTTCGTTGGAGATAAGTTCGGAAGGAGTCGCTTCTTTCTTTTGATTATAGACGAGAGCAACACGAAGAGGCTTCACACGCGAAAGAAGTGTTAGCAAATGTCTAATACAATCCTCGCGAATTGTTCGACATACTTGTTATTGTTGTTGTGGTGAAATACTTTTTCATAACGCACACTGTAATATACACAATTTAAACAATTTGTCAAGAAAAAAATGCACGCGCGCAAAAAATATTTTTCAAACGAACGGTTGTTCACTCTGAGTGTGGGAGATCATCGCGTAAGTTTTCCTGCCGGACCAGCGATGAAGCATGCTATCATCACGACTACGACGGATAGTTTCGCGCCCCGGATGCTATTCATCTATGACGGCAGGAAGTTTGGTTCACGTTCTTCCTGAACATTATCTCCTCCATAGCTTCTCAACCTGTTTGAAGAAGACTGAGAGAATCTTTTAATCTCTCTTGATAGTGATTCCGTATCAACTGATGTTCGGGTAATCGAAGTTGTGGGTCTTGCTCTATAACATTGAATGCTTCCTCTCTTGCCTTGGAGAGAAGTTCTGCATCGGTTACAAGGTTAGCAAGCTGAAGTTCAGGCATCCCGCTTTGTCGCGTACCAAAAAAATCGCCCGGACCCCTCAATTCTAAGTCAATTTCGGCGATTTTGAAGCCATCTGTGAATTCTAACATCGCGCGTAAGCGTCGTTCGACGACTCGTTTTTCATCCTCTTCTTCATTCAACACCGGTTGCTTCTTTTCAGGAACCCGAACACTAGCCAACCAATCGGGAGCGATAAGAAGACAGTAAGATTGCTCAGAGCCGCGTCCCACTCTTCCGCGCAACTGGTGAAGCTGAGCTAGACCGAATCTCTCCGAGTGTTCTATCACCATCACTGTCGCGTTTGGCACGTCAATACCTACCTCTACGACTGTAGTAGCAACAAGAATATCAATCTCTCTCGCTTTGAATGTCGCCATGATGCTATCCTTTTCCTCTGAAGGGAGCTTACCATGGATCAACCCGACTCGCAAATCGGTAAAAATCTCCTGTTTCAATTGCTCGAAGGCGACTGTGGCAGCCTTCAAGTCAACTTTTTCCGACTCTTCGACTAATGGATAGACAAAAAACACTTGTCGTCCTAACGTTACCTGCGCACGAACGAACTGATAAACGCTTTGACGTTCTGATTCAGTCTTCAAGACCGTGCGAACCGGCTTGCGGTTCTTAGGCATCTCATCAAGTACCGAAACATCCAGATCGCCGTAGAGTGTCAGCGCGAGCGTCCGTGGAATGGGCGTCGCTGTCATAACTAATACATCCGGAAAACCGGATTGAGAAGCAGAAGCAGAACGTTTCTCCTTCAAGGCAAGCCTCTGCGCTACCCCAAAACGATGTTGTTCGTCCACAACAACGAAGCCAAGGTTAGAAAACTCTACTCCTTCCTGTATTAAGGCATGGGTACCGACAACAATTTGTGCTGTCCCCCTCCGAATATCCTCAAGAATGTCCGTGCGAAGCTTTTTCTTCTGCCCGCTCACTAACAACCGTACATTAACCGGCAACTCCTTAAAGAAACCTGCTATAGTTTTGAAATGCTGCTCGGCAAGGATTTCCGTTGGCGCCATGAATGCTGCTTGATAGCCTGTTTCAACTGCTATCAACATTGCAATTAACGCCACGAGGGTCTTTCCGCTTCCAACATCCCCTTGTAACAACCTGTTCATGGGTCTGCTCGATTTCATATCCTCCGCAATTTCTTTAATAACATGTATTTGCGCCCGTGTAAGCTGGAAGGGAAGGGAATCAACCAACGCTCGCGCATATTTGCTCTGCACGTTAAACGGTATCCCCGGCGAGTCCATTTTCACGCTCTTTCTCCGTAACGCCAGAACTAATTGAAGCGCAAACAGTTCATCGAACTTTAATCGTCTCCTTGCATCCTCAAGCAACTGGTATGAAGGAGGAAAATGAATGGAACGCAACGCTTCCTGTAACGAAACCAACCGATGCCTGCCGATAAGACTCTCCGGCATAAATTCCCGGATGTTTTGGAGAAACTGCTCGATAACCTCCTTCATTATCCTTCGGAAGCTTTTCGATTCTAGTTTCGCATTACGCAAATCTTCCGTTGTACTGTATTTAGGAACGATACCGGCAGTATGTAAGAAGCCTTCTAAGGTCGGTTCCCCCTCACCCCCCACTTCTAACCTATCAATGCTGGGATGTACCATCTGCGGGCGATTCATAAACGCTGCCACCCTGCCTGATACGGCAAGAACCTCTCCTACATCAAATGCACGCTTATAATAGTAGAGACTTTGAAAGAACACAAGCTGGATTGTCCCTGTCTCATCCCCCAGCGAGATAACCAATCGCTGCTTAAACCTTCCGCCGATAATATCTATTCTCCGTACCTGCCCTATCACAGTAATATACTCACCGGTATCTGCAAACCGACGAACATTCCGAATTTTTTCAACCCTGCTTAAATCAAGGTAAGCGCGGGGAAAATAATACAGCAAATCTTCTACGGTATGAATGCCAATCTCATTGAGAGCCTCAGCCCGCTTAGGTCCCACTCCCTTAATATACTGGAGTGGTGATTCATATTTTGATGATTTTGAGCCCATGCGGCTTTAATATAAAACCCAAAAAGCCTAATAACAAACTAATGGCAGTCTCAAAAAGTTAATTGATAATCCCTACACCGCCCCGCGCTGCTGACTGTCCATAGCTCGTAGAGCGTCCACGCCGTCGGGGACACTTTCCACATACAAATAACCTAAAACCAATAACTGATAACAAAAATCACAATGATTTGCACAACATTTTTTGTATATTAATAGGAGAGCGACCTATGGAATACACAAGAAAAAAAGAAATCATCATCGTCGGCGATAGGGTTCTCATCCTGCCGGAAAGCGATAGAGACCGTACCGAACATGGATTATACCTCCCTCCGGGTGTGAAGGAAAAAGAAAAAGTACATAGCGGGTATGTGGTAAAAGCTGGTCCCGGCTATGCGGTTCCCAATCCTTCGTATATTGATCAAGAACCCTGGGCAACAACTCCGAAAGACCCCGTAAAATACATCCCTCTTCAAGCAGAAGAAGGCGACTACGCCATCTTCCTCCGCGACCAGTCAATAGAAGTAGAAATTGACGGCAAGCGATACCTCATCGTTCCCCAAACCGCCATCCTTCTGCTCTTTAGAAAAGATATTTTGGGA
>SCUC01000714.1 GCA_004322375.1 Bacteroidota bacterium | reverse complement strand
GAAGCGCTTCGTACCCGTCTTGTTCTTTCGTCTTAATCTGGGTGACAAAGCAGGGACCAGCCTCGATCACAGTGCAGGGAATTACCTGCCCCTTGTCATCGAAGACACTGGTCATGCCAATCTTCTTGCCGAGAATACCTTTATACCTCATGTACTTTGACTTTCATTATCCTATTCGGAGTCTCTTCGTTTCGTTAGACTTTAATCTCGACGTCAACGCCGGCGGGGAGCTCAAGCTTCATCAGCGAATCAATTGTTTTATTTGAAGAGTTCAAAATATCAATGAGACGCTTGTGAGAACGCATTTCAAATTGCTCGCGCGATTTCTTGTCAACGTGCGGTGAGCGAAGCACGGTATAAACCGCCCTCCGCGTCGGAAGCGGAATCGGACCGGAAACAACTGCTCCGGTTGACTTCACTGTCTTAATGATTTTTTCCGCAGACTTGTCAATCAAGTTGTGGTCGTACGATTTCAATTTAATGCGTATTTTTTGCCCTGCCACGGGAGTATTCCTTTGTCAACTGTTCGATGTGTCTTATGCAATGATTTTAGTTACAACACCCGCGCCGACTGTTCGTCCGCCTTCACGGATAGCGAAGCGCAGACCTTCTTCCATAGCGATTTCGGAGATCAGCTCGACGTACATGTTATCCACGTTATCGCCGGGCATAATCATTTCCATGCCGCTTGGCAGAGTCGCTACGCCAGTCACGTCTGTCGTTCTGAAATAGAACTGGGGACGGTAGCCGTTAAAGAAGGGAGTATGTCTACCGCCTTCTTCTTTCTTCAACACGTACACCTGGCAGTTGAATTTCGTGTGCGGCGTGATAGAACCCGGCTTGGCAACGACCTGCCCGCGTTCTAAATCGGTTTTTTCAATACCGCGCAACAGCAATCCTGCGTTATCGCCTGCCATAACTTCATCAAGCTCTTTACGGAACATCTCTGCTCCGGTGATGACGGTTTTCTTGTGCATGCCAAGACCGATAACTTCAACTTCATCGCCAACCTTCGCCTTACCGCGCTCGACACGACCTGTGCCTACGGTGCCGCGGCCCGTGATAGAGAAGACGTCTTCAACCGGCATCAAGAATGGCTTATCAACGTCGCGCTTTGGAAGCGGGATATAGCTATCTACCGCGTCCATCAATTCAAAAATACATTTGAATGCCGGATCGTCAGCCTTAGAAGCCGGATCAGTCGCCCGTTCCAATGCTTTCAACCCGCTGCCGCGAATAATGGGAATTTCATCGCCAGGGAACTCGTACTTTTTCAATAAGTCGCGAAGTTCCATCTCTACGAGGTCCAGCAATTCCGGATCGTCCACCATGTCAACTTTATTCATGAATACAACAATACGTGGAACGTTCACCTGACGGGCAAGCAGAACGTGTTCGCGCGTTTGAGGCATCGGACCGTCATTGGCAGCGACAACTAAAATTGCGCCGTCCATCTGCGCTGCGCCGGTAATCATGTTCTTGATATAGTCGGCGTGACCAGGGCAATCAACGTGGGCGTAGTGCCGTTTTTCCGTTTGATACTCAACGTGGGCGACGTTAATCGTGATACCGCGTTCCCGTTCTTCCGGCGCGTTATCAATGCTATCAAACGTGCGGACCTGGGAAAGTCCTTTCCTGGCTAATGCCATCGTAATGGCAGCCGTCAAGGTGGTCTTTCCGTGGTCAATATGACCGATAGTCCCAATATTTACATGGGGTTT
The DNA here is from genome assembly GCA_004322375.1 of Bacteroidota bacterium. GTDB lineage: Bacteria > Bacteroidota > Ignavibacteria > UBA10030 > SZUA-254 > FW602-bin19. The sequence continues at coordinate 3,796 of SCUC01000714.1, read as the reverse complement.
TTCTCTGCTAAATTTTTCTTTTGCCATTCGGAGTCTCCTAAGTTTTTAAGAGTGTGTTAAATAATAAAATAGTGAATAATAAAATCAAGCTAATACCAGCTCAGCGCCCTTTACTTTTTCTATGACCTCTTCTGTGATGCTTCGCGGAGCTTCGTCGTAGTACGCAAATTGCATCGTGTAGATTGCCCTTCCCTGAGTCATTGAACGCATTTGTGTCGCGTACCCGAACATCTCAGCTAACGGAACTTTCGCCTTAATGACTTGAGCGTCTTTGCGGGGCTGCATGCCCTCAATTTTACCGCGCCTTGAATTCAAATCACCCATCACGTCTCCGAGATATTCTTCGGGGGTAACAACTTCAACGTCCATAATCGGCTCTAACAATACCGCATTCGCTTTCCTTGCCCCCTCTTTGAACCCGATCGAGCCGGCAATCTTGAATGCCATTTCGGAAGAATCTACTTCATGGTACGAGCCGTCAAATAGCTTCACCTTGACGTCAACAACGGGATACCCTGCAAGCACACCATTGCGCATCGCTTCGATGATGCCTTCCATGGTCGGCTTGATATACTCTTTAGGAACAACGCCGCCGACAATCGCATTTTCAAATTCAAATCCTTTACCTTTTTCATTCGGCTCGATTTCTAGCCAAACGTCTCCGTATTGACCCCGACCACCGCTCTGGCGGATAAACTTACCTTCCGCCTGGACTTTCTTTTTAACGGTTTCGCGGTAGGCGACTTGCGGCTTGCCGACATTTGCCTCAACGCGAAACTCACGCTTCATTCTGTCAATCAAAATCTCAAGATGAAGCTCACCCATGCCGCTGATAATCGTTTGACCTGTTTCTTCGTTTGTCGAAATTTTGAACGTCGGGTCTTCATCCGCTAATTTCGAGAGCGCTTCTCCTAATTTCTCCTGGTCTGCTTTCGTTTTCGGTTCAATGGCAATCGAAATAACCGGATCAGGAAATACCATCTTTTCCAGTACAATGGGGTCGTCTTCTAAACAGAGCGTATCGCCTGTTTTTGTATGCTTTAAACCGACTGCTGCGACGATATCTCCGGTAAACGCTTCATCAATATCTTCGCGGTGGTTGGCGTGCATACGAAGTATTCTTCCGATGCGCTCTTTTCTATCGGATGTTGTGTTATAGACATACGAGCCGGGCTTCAATGTTCCGGAGTACACGCGGAAATATGTTACCTTGCCAACGTATGGGTCGCTCATAATCTTGAATGCAAGCGCAGAGAACTTCTCGTTATCAGCAATTCTTCTGACAACGTGATCCTTCATATTGATATGATGACCAACAACCTCGCCCCCGGCAACATCGGGAGGAGCGGGGAGATAATCAATCACGGAATCAAGAAGGTTTTGAACACCCTTATTCTTAAACGCTGAACCGCATAAGACTGGAATAATGCTCACCTTCAAACATGCGCTGCGTAATACAGCTTTAATTTCACTCGCTGAAATCTCTTTTCCGTCTAAGTACTTTTCTAAGAGAGTGTCATTTTCATCAGAGACTGCTTCCAGCATTTTTTGCCGGTATTCTGCTGCCAACTTTTCTAGGTCGTGCGGAATAGGAATCTCATCCCATGTCGAACCTTGCGTGGTATCATGGAAAATGAGAGCTTTCATTGAAATTAAATCAATGACGCCCCTGAACAAATCACCCTCGCCAATTGGCAATTGAAGCGGAACGGCATTTGCGCCGAGTCGCTGCTTCATCATTTGGACTACATGGAAGAAATCCGCTCCAACGCGATCCATCTTATTTACAAATGCGATGCGAGGCACGCCATACTTATCAGCCTGCCGCCACACCGTTTCCGATTGCGGTTCCACGCCGCCGACAGAGCAAAAGAGGGCAATAGCGCCATCCAGCACACGCAATGAACGCTCTACCTCGGCGGTAAAATCAACGTGTCCCGGTGTATCAATGATGTTAATACGGTGCTCGTCCCAGAAACAGGTTGTCGCTGCGCTGGTAATAGTTATCCCGCGCTCTTTTTCCTGTTCCATCCAATCCATCGTAGCCGCGCCGTCATGCACCTCGCCCATCCGATGCAAAATTCCTGTATAATACAGGATTCGCTCGGTTGTGGTGGTTTTACCGGCGTCAATGTGAGCCATGATACCGATGTTACGTGTTCGTTCTAATGAATATGCTCTTGGCATTCTTTAACAATTTCCCTGATAAATGATTTATTCCACACATTACCACTTAAAATGAGCGAACGCTTTATTAGCTTCTGCCATTTTGTGGGTATCTTCTTTTTTCTTTACAGCATTTCCCTCGTTGTTAGAAGCGGCAAGAATTTCAGCTGCCAGCTTCGACGACATTGATTTATCTTTTCGTTCGCTCGCGTAAGCAATCAACCAGCGTAAGGCAAGCGCGATACTTCTATCCTGACGAACTTCTGTCGGAATCTGGTATGTTGCACCGCCGACTCTTCGAGCGCGAATTTCTAACAACGGCCGAAGATTGTTCATCGCTTTCTTAAACACATCAAGCCCGCTTGTTTTGCTTCGTTCTTCGATGATGTTGATAGCATCATACACGATGCGACGCGCACGATGCTTTCTTCCCTGGTTCAACACTGAGTTGATGAATTTGGCAACCAAGACGTCGTTAAATTTCGGGTCCGGTTGAACGATTCTTTTTTCTGCTCGTTTTCTTCTCATAACTTACTTAGGTTTTTTTGCTCCATATTTCGATCTCCCCTGTTTCCTATCGGTAACACCGGCAGTATCCAACGTGCCACGCACGATGTGATAGCGAACGCCCGGAAGATCTTTCACCCTGCCGCCGCGAATCATGACGATAGAGTGTTCCTGGAGATTGTGCCCTTCGCCCGGAATGTAGGCAGTAACTTCAATACTGTTCGTAAGACGTACGCGCGCGACTTTCCGTAAAGCCGAATTCGGCTTTTTTGGCGTCGTCGTATATACTCTCGTACAAACACCACGTTTCTGGGGAGAGCCTTGGAGCGCTGGCGCTTTGCTCTTCCATGTAACTTGTTCCCTGCTGGAGCGAATTAATTGGTTTATTGTTGGCACTAAATAAATCTCCTGACTAATGTGATAAAGCCCGTCAATATAGGGCTTTTTTTTGAATTTTCAAAATACCCGAATTCCGCGATGGTTTATGATTCCTCCCCTACTCCCTCAACCTGCACATTTTCAACGATTTCGTCATCTAAACCCAATCCTGCAAGCTGTTCAACCGGAGGAAGAGTTTCGTTATTTGGCACAACGATAAGGCTTTTAAATTTCTTCAACCCTGTGCCGGCGGGAATAAGATGTCCCATAATAACGTTTTCTTTCAAGCCTAAAAGGGAATCTACTTTCGCCTCAATAGCGGCATCCGTTAATACCTTTGTCGTTTCCTGGAACGATGCTGCGGAAACAAAGCTATCCGTTGAAAGCGCGGCAGAGGTAATCCCAAGAAGGACAGGTTCTGTTGTTGCAGGCTCCGCATCGCGAACCTCGGCAACTTTCTTCCCCTTCTTTTTGAGTTCAGAATTGATTTCCCTGAGCTTCTTCTTATTGGTTAACTGTCCATTTTTCAACTTTGAATCGCCCTTGCTTGTTACAACCACTGTATCTTTCAGCAACGCATTTTCTTCGTTGACCTGATGAACGTCAATGTAATCGTCTTCGAGGAATCGTGTGTCGCCCGAATCTACAATGTGAACCTTCTGCATCATCTGACGTGAAATCACTTCGATATGCTTATCATTGATTTTCACGCCTTGCATCCTGTACACTTCCTGGATTTCGTTCA
>SCUC01000713.1 GCA_004322375.1 Bacteroidota bacterium | reverse complement strand
CCGAGAACGATGTCTCGCAGCGGGGATGGACGATTACCTGACAAAACCGCTCCGCTTAGAAGCGATCCAGAAAGCATTACAGAAGTGGGGAAATTTTCCTGCCGAGCAACAACCAACCGATACTGTAACAACTACACCACAACAGCGCATGATAGATTTAAATACCATATCAATGTTTCGTTCAATGCAGCAAACGGGGAAGCCTTCGCTTCTTGTCGAGCTTATTGATTTGTTCTTAGAACATTCTCCCGGTCGTATCCAGGATGCGATGAAGGCATTCGCCGATCGAGACCAGCATAAATTAAAACATGCCGTCCATACATTAAAAGGCAGCAGCCAAAATTTAGGAGCGCTCACCGTAGGGAAAATTTGCAGAGAAATCGAAGACTTATTAACCGAAAATGATTGGAATACCATCCAGCAGAAATTGCAAATTCTTTCTACAACGTTTGACGCTTCATGTAAGGAATTGCGTGTACTACGGGAAGCAGAAGATAAGCCCAAGGGGTGATATTAAAGCCCTCTTGGTTAGCTTTCTTATATCTCAATCTCGTATCGTTTCACCAAGCGATAAAGAGTAGCTCTTCCCAGATTAAGTCGTTTGGCGGCTTCGACGAGATTGCCATCGGTGACGCGGAGGGCGTGGCGCAGAGCTTCTTCTTTTATTTTTTCAAACGGAATAATCGTATTGCCATCGCCGAAGAGATGGGTTGTCTCGGATGGAGAATATTCGCCTTGAGCTAAAGCTTGAATAGCCATGGGAAGCTCCTTTTCCGTTATCACATCCTGATCCGCGAGAATCACTGCGCGTTCGATGGCGTGTTCCATCTCGCGTACGTTTCCGGGCCAGGAGTAATCATAGAGCAGCTTGAGAGCGGAGCGAGAAAATGTTGATTGATTTTTTCCATGTTCTTGCGCGGCGCGTTTGAGAAAATGTTCTGCAAGGAGGAGAATATCCGAGCGCCGTTCGCGCAATGCGGGAAGAAAAATTGGAAACGTCGCCAGCCTGAAATATAAATCTTCCCGGAATTCTTTTTCAAGAACTGCCCGATGTAAATCTTTATTGGTAGCAGAGATGACGCGCACGTCCGATTTCAAGACATTCGTCCCTCCAACGCGTTCAAATTCTTTTGCTTGTAATACGCGCAGGAGCTTTGCCTGCAAGCTCATATCCAGCTCCCCAATTTCATCGAGGAAGATGGTGCCGTTATCGGCAAGCTCGAACTTACCTATTTTTCTATTGACCGCTCCTGTGAATGCCCCGCGTTCATGTCCGAATAATTCGCTCTCTAATAAATCTTTCGGGATAGAGGCGCAGTTGACGACAACAAACGGCTTATCTTTCCGGTTGCCGTTAAAATGAATCGCGCGCGCAATCAACTCTTTTCCGGTTCCGCTTTCTCCTTGAATGAGAACCGAGACCGTGGTATCCTTTACCTTATTCACAAATTTAAAAACGTTCTGCATCTTGCCGTCGCCGGAGACAATGTTATCGAAGTGCATAGTTTTTTCGATAGTCTGGCGCAGGCGGGAGACTTCGCGGGAAAGATCATACGTTTGAATAGCATTCTTAATTGAAGCTTCGAGGCGCGGCATGTCTATCGGCTTACAGATATAATCCGTCGCTCCACGCTTTAGAGTTTCTAACGCAACCCCGACGTTTTCCTGAGCGGAAATCATGATAACAGGGAGTTCCGGAAAGCTCAGCTTAATTTCAGCCAGAACCTCGACTCCGCTTTTTCCCGGCATCATAATATCGAGAAGAACAATATCCGGGGGTTCGTGCAAGTTTTCGAGACAGGAGATGCCATCGGGAAATGTTTGTGCCTCAAATCCCCAATTTTCGGTAACAACCCGCTCAAGCAAACGGCGTAGTGTTGGGTCGTCTTCTACAATAAATACGGAACGTTTATTCATAATCTCAAAATGGAAAATTTTGTTCAATATGGACAATGCCGTGATAATATACAAAATTTATTCTCACTTTGAGTACAATTCTCAAAAAGATACATGTTCTATCTTTTGAACATTCAAAAACTTGCAAAAAAAGGGCTTTTTTTTGGCATTAGGCTTGTACATTACATAGAAAAATCTCAATAATACTCAAGTGTACCATGACAAAGTATAGTGTTCTTATCATCGAAGACGAACCGACCTTCCAGCGGTTTTTAGAATTTCAGCTGCGAAATTCAGAACGATTCAAGTTTACAGTATCGTTCGCTTCCTCTGCAGAAGTGGGAATAACATTGCTCAACGATCATCAATATGATTTTATTTTGCTTGATTATTATTTGCCGGGAATGAACGGTGAAATGTTCTTGAAGCAGCTGAACAAGGAACACATTCAATCCGGGATTATCTGCATATCGGAGAATAAGGATTACAAAATCGCAGTTGACCTTCTGAAAGCAGGGGCAGACGATTATATTTCAAAATCGGATTTGCTTTCTCCGTATATGCTGGAAAAGACTATTGTGTCGGTGTTACAGAAAAAAGAATATCGTTCGAAAAATTCAGAGCTTACGATAAGCGCGCAACGGCTGGACGCGATACAAACGATCATCCACACGATTGACCATGAGCTGAACAACCCGCTTGCTATCATCAAGCTTTGCTCCGATATTATACACTCTTCCCATCCGCTTCGAGCGGAGGATTATCGAGATTTGACTCAGAGAATTCTTTCGAGTATTGACCGCATTTCGGAAGTCATTCACAAGCTCAACAGGTTTGAAGTCGAGACGACGAATACCGACGTTTCGGGACCGCGCATCTTCGCGCTGCCTCAGAGTGTTGCACAATAACCCAGACTACTAATAACATTGAAACCGGAATACATGAAAAAAATTATTTTATTCTTTTTCCTTTTATCATTACTATCATGTTCTTTGCTTGCCCAGATGGAACGCACAGGACTCAGCGCGGGCTTGGGCGGCGGTGCGCTGCTTGGAGCTACCACGGAGCTTAATGACCAGTTGCGTTTCCACGGCAGGGCATTTGTACGATACGGATTTGCGGAACAGCTTCAGGTGGAACTTGGGGGAAGTATTGGAAGAGTTTCCGGAAATGAATTTAGCGC
>SCUC01000712.1 GCA_004322375.1 Bacteroidota bacterium | reverse complement strand
GGCGTTGAGATTGATGAAACCTATGCCTGTCTTGCATTAAAGCGTCTTGCGAATGCTAAAAAAGATACAACAATTCAAGGATATGCTGACGGGGTATTCTGGGAGAGAAATACCTTGAAGGAACAAAAAATTATAAAAGAGTAATCAACAAGCCTCTTTTTAATTAGTAAAGAAAATTGTACTTTACATTTACTATGAAATTTGGTGCAATCAATATTGACCCTGAAACAATGAGCGGAACACCAGTATTCTGGGGAACCCGTGTGTCCATTCAATCGCTCTTTGATTACCTCGAAGGTGGGGACCCACTTGAAGAATTTTTGATGATTTTCCTTCTGTAACAAAAGAACTGGCTATTGAAGTTTTAGAAATGGCGAAGCAAAGTTTATCACAAGAAGAACTTCTTCAAGAAAATTTTGCTTGATGAGAATTTACCCAGAAAACTAAAGGCAGTCATTTATTGATGTTAGGTACAACGATTATGAACAGGAAATCCTAAACTCCCAATCCGAAATACTAAACAAATTCTAAATTCCTAGCTCTTATCTTAATTACATTTTTGACAGTTTGAAACATTAGATATTTGTTTGAGATTTTGGTGTTGGTATTTAGAATTTTTTCGGTGATTTGTAGGACTTCATAGTATCAATTATTCACTTATTAACCTTATGTTCTTTTTTCAAAGGAATCCCATTTATGCCCGTTAATCACCAACCAGATGAATACAATACCGTTACACCCTACTTAATTGTGCCGGGTGTTGCAACAATCATTGACTTTTTGAAGCAAGCATTTGACGCTGTCGAATTGGAGCGAATGGAAATGCCGGATGGCTCCATAGCTCATGCAGAGGTACGTATCGGCGACTCGGTTATCATGTTTGGCGAACCGCGAGGCGACTTTAAGCCAATGCCCACCATGCTCTATATTTACGTCCCCGATACCGATGAAACATATAGGCGTGCGCTTAATGCAGGTGCGAAATCGGTGATGGAACCTGCCGACCAATTTTATGGAGATAGAAATGCAGGGGTTCAAGATTTATCAGGCAATATGTGGTGGATTGCGACTCATGTGGAGGACGTATCTCCGGAGGAGATGCAACGGAGAATGGCAGAGAGAAGTCATTAAAGAAGTGCAGTTTTAGAATGAAATGATGGAGTAGTGACGCAGTAAGGTGTAAAGGGCTTGGGAGCGGGGGAGCAGAGGTGAAGAGGAGCGGAGGGGCAGAGGAGAAATAATGGTCAATGGCTTACAGCCCGTAGGGTGAATTGTCAAATGTGAATAGTCAACGGAACAAATGCGTGAATTCCTACCCAACAACCTTGCCTTTGTCCGTTTCACAAGAAAATCGTATTATTGACAACAACAAACCCTATTAAAATCAATCAAATAATGAATCAAGTCAAAAGTCAAAAGTCAAAAGTCAAAAACTGTATCAGCAAAACGCAAAGTACAACGTACGAAGTACAAAGAACCGGAAACAAAGAACAAACAGCAAATAGCTTCTTACTTGTTTTACTTATATTTGTGCTTTTTCAAATCACAGCGTGCGCACAGCCGAAACAGCTGACGATTTTGCACACGAACGATATTCACACCAACTTCCTTCCACATGAAGCTGCGTGGGTAAGGTCAGACCCGAAACCCTGGGTAGGTGGAATGCGAGAATTACAGTTCGCTATTGATAGCATGCGCGGTACAAGGAGCAATGTCCTTTTGCTTGACGCAGGAGATGACATGACGGGAAATCCCATCTCTGAAATTGAATATAAAAACGCGTATGGCGGAGGCTTAATCGAGATGATGAATTACCTTGGATATGACGTGTGGACTCCCGGAAATCATGACCTCGATATATCGCAGGAGAATTTAAAAAACCTCATTGCCATCGCGAACCATCCCGCCGTGAATGCGAATGTGGTTGATGGATCAGGTAAAAGCGGATTCGGTACGCCCCCGTTTCTTATTCTGGAAAAAAACGGAATAAAGGTCGGCATCATCGGCTTATTGACAGATGATTTATTTCACGTTACAAACACGAATAACCTCAAAGGCTTGAAGCTCCTCCCGGTAAATGAGGTTACTCAAAAAATCATAGACTCGATTGATTCCCAAACCGACATTATCATTGCTTTAACGCATAAAGGCGTAGATGAAGATTCGTTGTTAGCAATCGGAACAAAAGGACTTGATATCATCGTCGGCGGGCATAGCCATACGCGACTGAGAGCGCCAAAAAATATCAATGGAGTTATTATCGTTCAGGCAGGCTCCAATTGCGAAAATCTCGGCGTACTGGATATTGAAGTGGAAAACGATAAGGTGACGAGCTTTAAAGGAGAACTTGTCCAGTTATGGGCGCATCAAAACCTCCCTGCTACTGAGCTATCAACGAAAATGGATGAGTTCAAAGCAACAATAGATAAAGAATACGGAGAAGTTCTTGCAACTCATACTGAAGATTGGAAACGCTCTTCAAACGAGGAAACTGCCATCGGTTGGTTTGTCGCGGACGCGCTCAGGCTTGGAGGAAACGCTGACGTTGGCGTTACCAACAGCAGCGGAATCAGAAAAGATTTGTTGAAAGGCAACGTTACGAAGAACGATTTATTTGAAGTAGGTCCGTTCAGAAATTACGTTTGCACGTTTCCTCTTTCCGGTAAAGAAGTAAAGAAGCTCGCTCAAGCGTACGCTGAAGGACTTGAAAAGAAAAACTCCCGATTGCAGTACGCAGGGTTTGAGTGTATGTACCATGTTCACGATAGCGTTGTTTCCATTCAGAAGGTTCTCGTCAACGGAAAAGAGCTTGATGAATCAAAAACATATACGATAGCAACGACAGATTATTTTCTCAATCAGGCGGAACACTATTTGGAGTTTACTCCGCCCGAAACCAATTGCACAACGGTTACAATGTTCAATGCGATGGTTAAGAAATTGAAAACAGAAAAGGAATTAAAAGCGCCTGCAAAACAGTTTACAAAAGCGGAAGAATAAAAAAGCAGCGATGGGTATAAAACCCATCGCTGGCTATGGCATCAACTTTACTATAATCTAAACAACAAATTCGTCAGTCAGCCCAACAACGGACTAACAATTAACCAATAACCAATTCACCACTTACCACTGAACCAGCTATGAGCAAGAATAATTTCGATGTCATTATTTTAATCGGCAGACCTGCCGCGGGAAAATCGGAAGTAATAGATTTTCTAAAGAAAACACCTGTTGATGAACGTTCACGACGATTCCATATCGGAAATTTTGAAGAAATAGACGATTTCATCTATGTGTGGGAGACATTTGAAATTGATGATATTCTCAGCAGGCATGGGAAGCCGCGTATCTGGTCGGATGAAAAATATTGGTTTAAAGACGATTTCATCTGGAACCTGTACATCGAGCGAATCAATCTTACCTACAGGAAACGGCTCGCGGCAAATGCAAGCTACCATGAGGATATGACTTCGCTGATCGAATTCGCACGCGGCGGAGATAACGGCTTCGGTGAAGCGTTTTCCTACTTGCATGAGGATGTGTTGAAACGCGCCTGTATTCTTTATATCAAAGTTCCGTATGAAGAATCGGTGAGAAAAAATCGCAAGCGCGCTCGTCCCGGGATGGAAGATTCAATTCTCTATCACTCCCTGCCGGATGAGAAGATGGAATTTTATTACAAGACAAATGATTGGGAGAAATTAACATCGGCTGACCCCAAGTATATCTCTATTAAAGGTTACAAGGTACCATACATCGCATTTGAGAATATGCCTGAGAAAACCGACGATCCGGTGAAATTAGGAGCGGAGCTGGAACGGGTTACGACTTTATTGTGGAAAACGCTTAGGTCGTAAAGGCAGGATGTAGGTAGTAATCTTTAGGCGTCAGGTTTTGTGTTACAGTTGCCCGATGTAAGATACAGGATGCAAGACGTTGGATTGCAACTACAAACAGGAAACTGTCAACCGTCAACTAACATCAGATTTCTTTTTTCGCGATAAGCTCTGCGGCGCGTTTTTTCTCTGCGACTGTGAGGAAACCGACGGCAATTAAAATAAACGCGAGCGAAAGCCAATCCTGTAGATTGGGATAATGCGTTGCAAGAAGGATAGCGGAAAGAAGCGTAGCGAAAGTTCCTGCAGTTAATGATGTTAAACGGTTCACAAGGCCTGCAAATGTTGCCGTCCTGCCTTTGAACATGAAAATAAAGACTGAATAAAATGCGACGATTCCAAACGCCGTACCGCTAAGAACAGCCCACCCCCAATTTTCGCTGAAGCTGCCCAGCGCGTCATGAAATTGTGTTACTTGCACGCCTTCCCAGCCGAATAACGGCTTGCCGTAATAGACAACAACGCTGATAACAACAATGAAAAAGCACGCCGCAAATTGTTCAAGTCCGAAAAATCCCTGGTTATCAAGCGGAACTCCTTGCGCCCGTGTATTCTTATAGTAATTCATGATGTAAATACGAATCGAATAGGCAATGATGTAGCTTACCAGAATGGACACCGCAGCGGTATTTTCAATAAACGCAAAATCCCCTTCCTTCACCCAAAAGACCTTCACGCTCGCTGCCAGCAATGCAAACACAACGGCGATATTTTCTTCTATATAGACTTTCTTTTTAAGAATCCCCTGAGCGATTTGTACAGAATCAACAACCCTGCTGATAATGATGACGCTTGCCCTCATAATAACCATCGCCACCATAACCGACATTCCCTGAAATGTGTACATCAAGGTCGTTGTAGGTATGATTATCGCTGTCATAAATCCGGAAGGAACGATGTAATACATTTCTTGAGGTATGGCGAGGGAACCCAGCTTGATATATCTGTTCGAACGGAGTCTGTACCAACGCCTTGCAATAACGATGCCTAACGCTGTTAACGTTCCGCCAATGGTATTGAATACCATATAATCAATCTGGT